>NZ_JSYB01000088.1:0-2921 GCF_054823945.1 Tepidiphilus sp. HLB4
GAATTTACAGAAAGGATGGTACACAACCCGCTATCTTGAACAGCGGCTCAAGAAGGATGTTGAGATTGTGGTGACTACCGATTACTCCTCGATGATCGAGGCAATGCGGTTCGGTCGGATTGAGGTAGCGTACTTTGGACCGTTTTCGTACGTTTTGGCCAAATCTAAGGCGCCCGGGATTGAGCCCTTTGCGGTGGGCGTTGAACGTGGGTCGCCCACATACCAGTCGGTCTTCATCGCAACGGCCGGAGGGCCGGTGAAAACGCTTGAAGACGTGCGCGGCAAGCCCTTCGGATTTGGCGACCAGGCGTCCACATCAAGCCACCTTGTACCACGTGCACACCTGCTCAAGAAGTACAAGCTTGATGGTGAGAAGGACTATCGGCCAGTTCACCTTGGGGCACATGACGCGGTCGCACGTGCGGTGCAGTCGGGTCAGATTCCAGCCGGGGCTCTGTCCAAGCCGATTCTGGACAACCTCATCGCTCGAGGAAGCATTGATGCCACGAAGATTGTTCAGCTTGACCTTTCTGCTCCCATTCCAAACTATCCGGTCGTCATGCAGGGGGACCTCAAGCCTGAGCTCAAAGCTGCCATCCGCTCTTCCTTTCTGGACATGAAGGATGCTGAGGTGCTCAAGGCGTTTCGTGTCCAGGCGTTTGCCGCCACTGATGACGCTGCATATGACGTCCTTAGGGATACCGCAACCATCCTGAAGCTTGATTTGGGCCGTATGCAATGACCTCGGCTGCATTCGAGAACATCATCAGTCGCGACAAGCGGGAGCAGTTCATTGGACTGCGCAATACAGCGTTCGTCCTTCTGGTTTGCCTTGTAGCCCTGTACGTCACGGGGTTCTTCGATGCACAGCGGTTCATCGAAGGCGCCCCGGCTGTCAAGCAGCTCTTATCTGAGATGGTCCCTCCCAACTTCGACCGCTGGGAGCACTGGGTCATCCCGCTGAGGGACACCTTGGCGATGTCGATTGCCGGCACAGCACTGACTATCGTGCTTTCACTTCCGCTGGCGCTCCTGGCGGCTCCAAACACCACCCCCAATCCTTTGGTGGGAAGAGTGGCCAGAGTCATCCTGGCGGCATTCCGGTCTGTGCCTGAAATTATCCTGGGCATTCTGTTCGTCGCGGCCGTTGGTTTCGGCGCTCTGCCGGGTGTGCTGGCGTTGGCCCTGCATTCCACGGGCATGGTAGCCAAGTTCTACGCCGAAGCCATAGAGCACGTGGACCCGAAACCTCTGGAGGCCGCTAAGGCCGCGGGCGCAAGCCGGTTTCAGGTCATCACCCATGCTGTGTTACCGCAGGTTTTGCCCCAGTTGGCGGACATCACCATCTACCGATGGGAATATCACTTTCGCGCATCGGCAGTGATGGGCATCGTGGGTGCGGGCGGCATTGGCTTCGAACTCATGGCAGCTCTGCGCCTGATCAAGTACGACGAGGTCTCCGCCATTTTGCTGTCCATCCTCATATGCGTGCTCGTGGTCGACGGCATTGGGTCGGCGCTTCGCAAACATCTGAAATAGAAAGAGAGAGGAAGGTAATGATGCCGAAAATTGTGGTGACGCAGCCCATCCATGAAGAGGTACTGGCGCGTCTTATGCAGGTTGGTGAAGTGGTGATGAATCCCGGTCCTGAGCCGTGGAGCGAGGCCGAGCTCCACCGTCATCTGAAGGATGCCGACGCAAT
Organism: Tepidiphilus sp. HLB4; assembly: GCF_054823945.1. Taxonomy (NCBI): domain Bacteria; kingdom Pseudomonadati; phylum Pseudomonadota; class Hydrogenophilia; order Hydrogenophilales; family Hydrogenophilaceae; genus Tepidiphilus; species Tepidiphilus sp. HLB4. The sequence goes on from NZ_JSYB01000088.1 coordinate 1,703, forward strand.
GATGGCTTTCATGTCTGACCGGGTAGATCAGCGAACCCTGTTGCACGCTCCCAGGCTCAAGACCATCGCTTGCGCCCTGAAGGGGTATGACAACTTTGACCTGAGGGCTTGCGCACAAGCCGGGGTGAGCGTCACCTTTGTTCCTGACCTCCTCACAGAGCCCACAGCCGAGCTGGCCATCGGATTGGCTATTGCTGCTGGCAGGAACGTGCTTCAGGGTGACGCCGCTACAAGAGCAGGCTACTCTGGGTGGAGGCCAGCTCTATACGGAACCGGGCTTCATGGGTCGGTGGCCAGCGTGATCGGTCTCGGAAAAGTTGGGCAGGCCATATTGGCGCGACTCGCGGGCTTTGGCTGCGCGCGGCTGCTTGGTGTAGACCCAAGGGTGCGTCTAGATCAGGTCGAAATGGTCACGCTCGATGAGGCTTTCAGCACATCGGACTATGTGTTCCTGGCAGTGCCTCTTGTTAGCGATACGCGCCACCTGGTTGACTCCAGGGTGCTTCAACTATCGAAAAAGGGCCAGATCCTTGTAAACGTGGGTAGGGGGTCTGTGGTCGACGAAAGGGCGGTTGTCGATGCCTTGGCGAATGAGCAACTTGGCGCGTACGCCGCTGACGTCTATGAGATGGAAGATTGGCTACTTCCAGACAGACCTCGCGAAATTCATCCGGGATTGATCAACAACGCCAGAACAGTACTCACTCCCCACATCGGCTCGGCTGTGAGACGCGTACGGTTCGAAATTGAAATGCGGGCTGCTGAGAACCTAGTCCGCGCACTCAGGGGCGAGAGTTTGAGTGATGTTGCTGTCTAGGCCAGCGCGGCAGCATAGGTATGGTTGCTCGGCGGTTTGCACGCCAGCTGAAATAGGCGCGGCTTCAGAGCCTATGTCCTATGGCTGGGTGCAACCTGCCCGTGTGATGCCATCCTGCTCGCCAAGGGGAAATGACTTGAGTCATTATCGAAGTGGTTTAGCGATGATGTTCTCTGCACGGCGCAGCTCATGGGGTAAGCCCAAATGGGCGCATGGCAAACACCAGATACTTCGAGGGGTCAGGCTACAACACTGATCGTTCTTGGCCTCTGATAGTGGTTTCAACCCAGGACGTTTCAGCTGAGGTCATTACATTCGGCTCGTAGTAGAGGTGACGCTGCTTTGCGAGTTCTTGGACTGCACGGCTGAACCCTAGGTGTCAGGTCCCGGACGATTGCGTGG
>NZ_JSYB01000089.1:0-308 GCF_054823945.1 Tepidiphilus sp. HLB4
ATCGAGGTGGGCGCCGGGCAGATCGTCACCGTCATCGGCCCCAACGGGGCGGGCAAGACGACCCTGCTCTCGGCCGTCATGGGGTTGCTGCCCTCGCGCGGCGAGATCGTCTTCGACGGCGAGCCGCAACCACGGCCCGACGTCGAATACCTCGTGACGCGGGGCATGGCCCTGGTGCCGGAGAAGCGCGAGCTTTTCGGAGAGATGAGCGTCGAGGACAACCTCGTGCTCGGCGCCTTCCAGCGCTACCGACGGGGTGAGCGGGACTATCGCGACACGCTCGAAGAAGTCTACGCCCTCTTTCCCCG
>NZ_JSYB01000019.1:0-103099 GCF_054823945.1 Tepidiphilus sp. HLB4
CGCCGGCGGCGACGGCAAAGGGCAGTCGTTCGCGCCGCTCGCTCAGGCGGCGCACGGCAGGGTGCGTCTGGCGCTCCTGATCGGGCGCGATGCCCCGGCACTGGAAGCCGCTTTCGCCCAGGCGGGTGTGCCGGCGCGCCGATGCGCTTCGCTGCCCGAGGCGGTGGCGCTGGCCGATGCGGTGGCCCATCCGGGCGAGGCGGTGCTGCTCTCGCCGGCCTGCGCGAGCCTGGACATGTTCCGCGACTATGCGCACCGCTCCGAGGTGTTTCTGGCGGCGATCCGGTCTTTGCCGGGCGGGGAGGGACGATGGTCGATGCGCTGATCCGCCGCTGGTTCGGCCGCGGGCCGGACCGCCTCACCGAGGCGGCCGCGCGCCATGCAGGGCAGGTGCCGCCGGTACGCTTCGGAGAGTTCGATCTGGCGCTCTTCTGGGCGGTGACGGCGCTCACGCTCTTCGGGCTGGTGATGGTTTATTCGGCAAGCATCGCCTTTGCCGACGAGTCGCGCGCCACGGGGGGCAGTGCGCACTACTTCCTGGTGCGGCAGATGGTGTTCGTCCTCGTGGGGGCTGCGGTGGCCTGGGGGGCGTTTCGGGTGCCGATGCGGGTGTGGCAGTCGCTCACCCCCTGGCTCTTCCTGTTGGGCGTGGCGCTGCTGGTGCTGGTGCTGGTGCCGGGGGTCGGCAAAGTGGTCAACGGCTCGCGGCGCTGGATCCCGCTGGGACCGGTCAATCTGCAGCCCTCCGAGTTCATGAAACTCTTCGTCGCCTTCTACGCCGCCGACTACACGGTGCGCAAGCTGCGCTTCATGGCCAGTTTCTGGCGCGGTTTCCTGCCGCTTGCCTTCGTCGTGGTGCTCGTGGGCGTGTTGTTGCTGTTGCAACCCGATTTCGGGGCGTTCGCCGTGATCAGCGCCATCGCCTTCGGCGTACTCTTCCTGGGCGGGCTGAGGCTGCGCATCTTCTTCGCGCTGATGGTGCTCGCCGGCTTTGCCTTCGCCGGCCTGATCCTGAGTTCCGAATACCGCCGCCAGCGTCTCTTCGTCTTTCTCGATCCGTGGGCCGATCCCTTGGGCAAGGGCTACCAGCTCACGCACGCGCTGATTGCCTTCGGCCGGGGCGAGTGGTTCGGCGTCGGTTTGGGCGGCAGCGTGGAGAAGCTCTTTTATCTGCCCGAGGCGCATACCGATTTCCTGCTCGCGGTGGTCGGCGAGGAACTCGGCTGGGTGGGGGTGTGCGCGGTGGTGGCGCTCTTTGCGGTGGTCATCTGGCGCACCTTCTCCATCGGCCGGGGGCTGGTGTGCGTGGAGCAGTACTTCTCCGGTCTGGCGGTGTTCGGCATCGGCTTGTGGATCGGCGTGCAGGCGCTCATCAACATGGGGGTGAATGTCGGGCTTCTGCCGACCAAGGGGCTGACGCTGCCTTTCATGAGCTATGGCGGTTCGGGTATCATCGCCAACCTCGCGGCGATGGCGGTGGTATTGCGCGCCGACTGGGAGCTGCGCTGCCTGCGGCGAGGGGTGCGGATATGAGCAGGCGCACCGCGCTCGTGATGGCCGGAGGCACCGGCGGGCACATCTTTCCGGCGCTGGCCGTGGCCGAAGTCTTGCGCGAGCGCGGCTGGCACGTGGTCTGGCTCGGTAACGCGGAGGCAATGGAATCCCGGCTCGTGCCGCCGCGCGGATTCGAATTCGTTTCGCTCGGTTTCGGCGCCTTGCGCGGCAAGGGGATGGGGCGCAAACTGAAGCTGCCGTTTTCCTTGGCGGTGGCGATTGCGCGCGCCCTGCGCTTGCTGGGAGAAGTGCGCCCGGGCGTGGTGCTCGGCATGGGCGGATACGTGAGCTTTCCCGGGGCGGTGGCCGCGCGCCTGCGAGGCATCCCGCTCGTGGTGCACGAGCAGAACGCCGTGGCAGGGCTGGCGAACCGGGTGCTGGCGCGCCTGGCCGATGCCGTGCTCACTGGCTTTCCCGGGACGCTGCCTGGCGGGCTCTGGGTGGGCAACCCGGTGCGGCGCGAATTCACTACCGTGCCGCCGCCCGAGGTGCGCTTTGCCGGGCGGCAGGGGCCTTTGCGCCTGCTGGTGGTGGGTGGCAGCCTTGGGGCCAAGGCGCTCAACGAGGCGGTGCCGGCGGCGCTGGCGCAGTTGGCGCCGCATGAACGGCCCGTGGTGACGCACCAGTCGGGCAGCGCCCATTTCGCCGCGCTCGAGCAAGCGTATGCGCACCACGGCGTGGAAGGGCGGTTGCTGCCCTTCATCGAGGACATGGGCGCCGCCCTGGCCGAGGCCGATTTGGTCGTCTCGCGCGCCGGGGCGATGACGGTGGCAGAGCTCGCCGCCGTCGGGGTGGGGGCGCTGCTGGTGCCTTTCCCCCATGCGGTCGACGATCACCAAACGGCGAACGCGCGCTTTCTCGTCGATGGCGGCGCGGCGCAGTTGCTGCCTCAATCCGGGCTCACGCCCGAGGGCCTGGCGGAATTGCTGCAGGGGTTCGACCGTGAACGTTGCCGGCAGATGGCGCTCGCTGCCCGGGCGCTCGCCCGGCCCGAGGCGACCGAGGCGCTCGCCGACGAACTCGAACGATTGGCAAAGGACGGAACATGAAACACCGCGTCAAACGCGTGCACTTCGTCGGCATCGGCGGGGTGGGGATGAGCGGTATCGCCGAGGTGCTCTCGCACCTGGAGTTCGAGGTGAGCGGCTCGGATCTGGCCGAGAGCGCGACGCTCGCGCGTCTGCGTGCGCTCGGCGTGCGGGTGATGCTCGGGCACGCCCCGGAGCACGTCGCCGGGGCCGACGCCGTGGTGGTTTCTTCGGCGGTGGCGGCGGACAACCCCGAGGTGCTCGCCGCCCGCGCGGCCGGCATCCCGGTGGTGCCGCGGGCACAGATGCTGGCCGAGCTGATGCGCTTCAAGCAGGGCATCGCCATCGCCGGCACCCACGGCAAGACGACCACCACCTCGCTGGTGGCGAGCATCCTCGCCGAGGGGGGGCTCGATCCGACTTTCGTCATCGGCGGGCGCTTGATCGCCGCCGGCAGCAACGCCCGCCTGGGCCAGGGAGAATACCTCGTGGCCGAGGCGGACGAGTCGGATGCCTCTTTCCTGCACCTTTCCCCGGTGATGGCGGTGGTCACCAACATCGATGCCGATCACATGTCCACCTACGGGCACGACTTCGAGCGGCTCAAGACCGCCTTCGTCGATTTCCTGCATCGCCTGCCTTTCTGGGGCGTGGCAGTACTCTGTCTGGACGATCCGCACGTCGCGTCCATCGTGCCGCGGATCGAGCGACCAACGGTGGGCTATGGCTTGAACCCGGAGGCGGCCGTGCGCGCCGAGGACGTGCGCGCCGAGCGCGGGAAGATGCTCTTCACCGCCGTGCGGCGCAACGGGCGCGAGACGCGTCTTCCGGTCGAATTGAACCTCTCCGGCCTGCACAACGTGCGCAACGCGCTGGCGGCGATCGCCGTGGCGAGCGAACTGCACGTGCCCGATGAGGCGATCGTGCGTGCGCTGGCGGGCTTCCAAGGGGTGGGGCGACGATTCCAGCGCTACGGGGAGCTGCCCCTCGTCGGGGAAGACGGGACGGTGCGCGGCACCTACACCCTCATCGACGACTATGGGCACCACCCGGTGGAGATGCAAGCCACGCTGGACGCGGTGCGCCTTGCCTTCCCAGGGCGGCGCGTGGTGGTCGTCTTCCAGCCGCACCGCTACAGCCGCACGCGCGACTGCTTCGAGGACTTCGTGCGCGTGCTCTCGGGGGTGGATGCCTTGGTGCTGCTGGAGGTCTACCCGGCCGGCGAGGAGCCGATTCCGGCGGCCGACGGACGCAGCCTCGCGCGGGCGCTGAGGCTGCGCGGCAAGATCGAGCCGTTCTTCGTCGAGCAGCTCGATGAAGTTCCGGCGGTGCTGCCGCAGGTGGTACGCGACGGCGACGTGGTCGTGACCATGGGGGCGGGCTCGATCGGGCGACTGCCGGCACGCCTGGTGCAGGAATCCGCCGCCGTGGCGGGGAACGAGGAGCGGGTGGCATGAGCGGCGATCTGGGCAAAGTGGCGGTGCTTCTGGGCGGGTGCTCGGCCGAGCGCGAGGTGTCGCTCATGTCGGGGGCGGCGGTGCTCGAGGCGCTGCGCCGCGCCGGCGTGGACGCGCACCCGTTCGATCCCGCCGAGCGCGACCTCTGCGACTTGAAGCGCGAAGGCTTCGCGCGCGCCTTCATCGCCTTGCATGGCCGCGGCGGCGAGGACGGCACCCTCCAGGGCGCGCTCGAATGGTTACGTATCCCCTACACCGGCAGTGGCGTGCTCGCTTCCGCCCTGGCCATGGACAAATGGCGCACCAAGCTCCTGTGGCAGGCGCAGGGGCTGCCCACGCCGCCGGCGCTGCGGCTCACCGACGAAGACTTCGCCGCCGGACCCGAGGCGGTGTCGCGGCGGGTGTGCGAGGCGCTCGCCCTGCCGGTGTTCGTCAAACCGGTGCACGAGGGCTCCAGCATGGGGGCGACGCGCGTCGAGCGCGAAGAGGATCTGTGGCCGGCGCTGGAGGCGGCGCAGCGCTTCGATGGTGAGGTGCTCGTCGAGCGCTTCATCGCCGGGCGGGAGCTCACGATTGGCTTTCTCGGCGATCAGCCTTTGCCCGCCATCGAGATCATCGCTCCCCGAGGCCGCTACGACTACCACAACAAATACTTCAGCGACGAGACGCGCTATCTTTGCCCGGCCCCCTTGCCGGAAGCGCTCGCCGTGCGGCTGGCCGAACTCACGATGCGCTCGGCGCGCGCGCTCGGCTGCCGCGGCTGGGGGCGCATCGACCTGTTGCTCGAGGGGGAAGACCCCTATCTGCTGGAGATGAACACCGCACCCGGCATGACCTCGCATTCGCTCGTGCCGCTCGCCGCGCGCGCGCTCGGCATCGAGTTCGAGGCCTTGTGCCTGCGTATTCTCGAGGAAGCGCGCTGCGATGAGCCGCTCTGAGCGCTTCTCCCGCCATGCGCCCGCGCCCGTGCCTCCCGGGGCACGCTGGTGGCGCGATGCCTTCGTGCTCGCCCGCTGGACGCGGCGCCTCACGATGCTCGCGCTGCTCTTCTTCGCCGCCGCGGCCTGGTCTTACTGGGGGGAGCAATGGTTGCCGCCGATTCGCACCGTCGTCATCGAAGGCGAACTCGAGCACAGCGACTCCGACCGCCTGCGTTATGCGGCCCTGCGGGCGGTGGAGGGGAAGACCTTCTTCGACGTCGATCTCGGAGCCTTGCGCCGAGCCCTGGAAGACCTGCCTTGGGTTCGCCGCGCCGACGTGCGCCGGGTCTGGCCCGATTCCCTGGTGGTCAGCCTGGCCGAATATCGTCCCATCGCGATCTGGATCGACGTCGCCAGCGGTGAGCTCTCCCTGCTCGATGCCAACGGGCACGTCTTCAGCGCCGTGCCGCCCTCCGACGATCTGCCCCGCATCATTGGCCCCGCCGGGCAGGAGGAAACCCTGCTCGAAGCCTACGAGGGGCTCAGCCGGGTACTGCAGCCGCTGGGCCGCCTGGAAGTGCTGCAGGTCGGCCCTACGCTCTCCTATGTCGTGCGGCTGAGCCAAGGGACAGAATTCGTGCTCGGACGGCTCGATTCCCTGCAGCAGGCCGAGCAGCGCCTCTCCTGGCTCGCCCAGCGCTGGGATGCGATCCGCGAGCGGCTCGGCTATGCGCCCGTGCGCGTCGATTTTCGCCACCAGCAGGCGCTCGCGGTCGCCGGGCCGGCGAGTATCATTGCGCCGCCTCCACCGCCGGAATCAAAGGGGAAGAAGAAGAGATGAGGGAAGATCGAGATCTGCTCGTCGGGCTCGACATCGGCACGTCCAAGGTGACGTGCCTCGTCGCCCGATTGCGCGAGGACGGCGGCGTCGAGCCGATCGGGCTCGGCGTGGCGCCGATGACCGGCATGAAACGCGGCGCCGTCGTCAATATCGAAGCGAGCGTGGCGGCGATCGCCCAGGCCGTCGACGAGGCCAAGCGCATGGCCGCCTGCGACATCCCGCGAGTGCACGCCAGCATCTCTGGGGCCCACATCCAATGTACCAACGCCGAGGGGATGCTCGCCGTCAAGGGCAGCGAGATCACGCGCGAGGACGTGGTCAAGGTGATCGAAGTCGCCCGCGCCATGCCCATCCCCTCCGAGCAGCAGGTGCTGCACCTGCTCACCCAGGAATTCATCATCGACGGCCAGGGTGGCATCAAGGATCCCGTCGGCATGAGCGGGGTGAAGCTCGTGGCCAAGGTGCACATCATCACCGGGGCGGCGGCCAGCGCCCAGAACATCATCAAGTGCGTGCGCCGCGCCGGGCTGGAAATCGACGGACTCGTGCTGCAACCGCTCGCTGCGGCGCACGCCGTCCTCACCGAGGACGAAAAGAGCCTGGGCGTGTGCATCATCGACATCGGCGCCGGCACCACCGACCTGGCGGTCTACACCCAGGGGGCGATTCGGCACACGGCCGTGCTTCCGGCCGCCGGCGACATGATCACCAACGACATCGCCATGGCGCTGCGCACGCCCACGGCAGAGGCCGAGACGATCAAGCTCGAACACGGTGCGGCGCGCCACGACTGGGTCGATCCCGAGGAGATGATCGAAGTCGCCCCGGTGGGCGACCGTCCGGCGCGGCGTCTGTCGCGCCAGCGGCTGGCCGACGTGATCCACCCCCGCGCCGAGGAGATATTCGAGCTGGTGCAGCAGGAACTGCGCCGCAGCGGCTACGAGGAGATGCTCTCCTCTGGCGTGGTGCTCACCGGCGGTTCGGCCAAGCTCGGCGGCATGGTCGAGCTGGCCGAGGAAGTCCTGGGGATGCCGGCGCGGCTCGGCGCGCCGCTGGTGGGCGGGCGCCTGCGCGAGCGGCTCGCCGATCCCGAGTACGCCGCCGCCGTCGGCCTGGTGCTCGAGGCGGCCGATTCCCGGCGCAGGATCCCGGGCAGGGGAGGGCGTGCCTCCGGAGGACAATGGTGGCGGCGCACGTGGCAATGGATCCGGGAAAATTTCTGAATATCACGATTTCTTGGTTAGAATGCACGACAAAAGCGGGAGAATGTCATGGCGGTCAAAGGGATTGAAGAATTGGTCGACACCACCCACAAGGGTACGGTCATCAAAGTGCTCGGCATCGGGGGGGCGGGCGGCAACGCCGTCGACCACATGATTCGCGAGGGCATCGGCGGGGTGGAGTTCGTCGCCGTCAATACCGATGCGCAGGCGCTCACGCGCTGCCTCGCCCCCACCAAGGTCCAGATCGGCTCTTCCGGCCTGGGGGCGGGCTCCAAGCCGGAAGCCGGGCGCGAAGCGGCAATGGAGTCGCGCGAGCGCATCGTCGCCGCGCTCGAGGGGGCCCACATGGCCTTCCTCACCGCCGGCATGGGAGGCGGCACGGGCACGGGCGCCGCGCCGGTCATCGCCGAGATCGCCAAGGAGATGGGCATCCTCACCGTGGCGGTGGTCACCAAGCCCTTCGATTTCGAAAACCGCGACCGCGTCGCCGAAAGCGGCATCGAAGAGCTCACGCGCCACGTCGATTCCCTCATCGTCGTGCTCAACGACCGCCTGCTCGAAGTCTTCGGCGACGACGCCGGCTTCGAAGACTGCTTCAAGGCCGCCGACAACGTGCTCAAGAACGCCGTGGCCGGCATCGCCGAGATCATCAACGTGCCGGGGCTGGTCAACGTCGATTTTCAGGATGTGCGCACCGCCATGGGCGAGATGGGCCGCGCCATGATGGGTTCGGCCGAAGCTTCTGGCATCGATCGCGCGCGCATCGCCGCCGAGCAGGCCGCAGTGAGCCCCCTGCTCGAAGGGACGGAACTCTCCGGCGCGCGCTGCGTCCTCATCAACATTACCGCCAGCCGCTCGCTCAAGCTCTCCGAAGTGCGCGACGCCGTGCGCACGGTGCAGGCCTTTGCCGCTCCCGAAGCCTTCGTCAAGTACGGGGCCGTCTTCGACGACACGATGGAAGACCGCATCCGCATCACGGTCGTCGCCACCGGTCTCGGAGCGGCGCGTTCCACGCGGCCGCAGCCCCAAATGGAAGTGATCCGTGGCACGGGAACCTATGGCGGCGGCGCCACCATGGGCACCACGCAAGGGCGCACCGAGACTCCGCAGCGCGGCGGCATGCCCCAGGTCGAGCGTTCCGTCCGGGGGCGCCGCAGCACGCTCGCCGATCGCATGCCCGGGCTCGACCGGCTCGACATCCCCGCCTTCCTGCGCAAGCAAAACGACTGATCGTCCCGGACCGGCATGATTTCCCAGCACACGCTCAAGTCCATCGCGCACGTCACCGGAGTCGGCCTGCACTCCGGTGAGAAAGTGCAGCTGTGGCTGCGACCGGCCGCGCCCGATAGCGGCATCGTCTTTCATCGCGTCGACCTCGATCCGCCGGTGTCCATTCCCGCCTCCCCCGAGGCGGTGCGCGAGACGCGCCTGTGCACGGGGCTCGAGCGCGACGGCGTGAGAATCGCCACCGTCGAGCACCTCATGTCGGCGCTGGCCGGGTTGGGGGTCGACAACGTGCACATCGACGTCGATGGGCCCGAGATCCCCATCATGGACGGCAGCGCCGCGCCCTTCGTCATGATGATGCTCGAGGCGGGCCTCGAAGCCCAGCCGGCGCCGCGGCGCTTCCTGAAAGTGCTCAAACCGGTGGAGGTCCGCGAGGGCGACAAGTGGGTCCGCCTCGAACCCTATCTCGGATTCCGTCTCGAATTCTCCATCGCCTTCGACCATCCGGCGATCAGCGCCTCGCAAACCCGCGCCGTGGTCGATCTCTCCGAGCATGCCTATCCGCGCTTCGTCGCCCGGGCCCGCACCTTCGGCTTCGTGCACGAAGTGGAGCTGCTGCGCGAACTCGGCCTCGCCCAGGGCGGCAGCCTCGACAACGCCATCGTGCTCGACGAATACCGCATCCTCAATCCCGAAGGCTTGCGATTCCCCGACGAATTCGTACGGCACAAGATCCTGGATGCCATCGGCGACCTGTACCTGGCCGGTCACCCGCTGCTCGCGCGCTACGTGGCCCACAAATCCGGCCATGCGCTCAACAACCAGCTCCTGCGCGCCCTCATGGCCGATCGCAGCGCCTGGGAACTCACCACCCTGGAACGGGACGAGGCGCCGGCGCTCCTGCCTACGCTCGCCACCGGCGCCGCGACGACGTAAGCGCATGCCGTGCTGGGGTTCCGCCTTCTCCTCGTCTTCGTCCTTCTGGGTGCAGGGGTCTGCGTCGCCGCCTATCTCTGGAGCGGCGAGCGGCGCTGGCTACTGTACGCCAAACGCATCCTGAGGCTTGCGCTCGGCATCGTCCTCATCTATCTCGGCCTCTTTGCGCTCGAGCGGATCGCCCTCTTGCCTTTGCTCTGAGGCCATCGCCGCGCGCTCGATCAGCCGCTCCAGCGCCTGACGCAGGGGCGAATCCGGCGCGAGCCGGGCGCACAGTTCGGCGATCGCTGCGCGCCCCCCCGGCCCGATGGTCCGTACCCGCGGCGGCCGCGGTGCCGCCACGCCGCTCGCGGGGGCGTTCGTGGGGCGTACCCTCAACTTGATCGCCTGGACCGGGGCCGATGCCGCGAGCGCTGCCGTGAGGCTGGGCAGACGGTGCCGCAGCTTCGCCGCCGCGAGCGCCGAGGCCGTGTGCAGATAAAGCGTTCCGTCCTTCAGGTTGGCGACGGACACCCGCCCCCGGAACTCCTCCTCCAGCAGACGGTCGATTTCTTCCTGCAGCCGCTGTAATGTCATGGCATGATGACGCAGCGGCTCCAGTTCCGCGCTGAGACGGAAGAGTTCTCCCAGTTTCCGTGTCATCGCCCTTTCCCGTGCCTCGTCCGATGGGGCATGATAAACTTCACCATTCGCTCCGACAAGCCGACCGCACGTAATGATTACCCGCGTCCTCAAGAAACTCTTCGGCAGCCGAAATGACCGGCTGCTGCGGCGTTACCGCACCACCGTCGCCCGCATCAACGAACTCGAACCGAGCGTGGCCGCCCTCTCGGACGAAGCCCTGCGCGCGAAGACGGCGGAATTCAAACAGCGCCATGCCAATGGCGAATCGCTCGATGCCTTGCTGCCCGAGGCCTTCGCCGTGGTGCGCGAGGCGGGCAAGCGCGTGCATGGCATGCGCCACTTCGACGTCCAGCTCATCGGCGGCATCGTGCTGCACGAGGGCAAGATCGCCGAGATGCGCACCGGCGAGGGCAAGACCCTGGTGGCGACGCTGCCGGCCTACCTCAATGCGATCACGGGCAAAGGGGTGCACGTCGTCACAGTCAACGACTACCTCGCGCGGCGCGACTCCGACTGGATGGGGCGAATCTACCGTTTCCTGGGGCTGACGGTGGGCTGCAACGTCCCCGGCCTGTCGCACGGCGAAAAGCAGGAAGCCTACGCGGCCGACATCACCTACGGCACGAACAACGAATTCGGCTTCGACTATCTGCGCGACAACATGGTCTACGCCCCGGTCGATCGCGTGCAGCGGGGGCTACACTACGCCATCGTCGACGAGGTCGACTCCATCCTCATCGACGAGGCGCGCACCCCGCTCATCATCTCCGGTCAGGCCGAGGACAACACCGAGCTCTACCTCAAGATGAACGAGGTGGTGCCGCTCCTTACCGAACAGAAGATGCAGGGCGAGGAAGTGCTCGAGCCCGGGGATTACACCATCGACCTCAAGGCGCGTCAGGTGCTGCTCACCGAGCAGGGGCACGAAAAGGTCGAGGGCATCCTCATGCGCATGGGGCTGCTGCCCGAAGGCGGCAACCTCTACGATCCGCGCTACATCACCCTGCTGCACCACCTCTACGCGGCGCTGCGGGCGCACGCGCTCTTTCACCGCGACCAGCACTACGTGGTGCAGAACGACGAAATCATCATCGTCGACGAATTCACCGGCCGGCTCATGCCCGGCCGGCGCTGGTCCGAAGGGCTGCATCAGGCGATCGAAGCCAAGGAAGGCGTGCGCATCCAGGCCGAGAACCAGACGCTCGCCTCGATCACTTTCCAGAACTACTTCCGCATGTACGAAAAGCTGGCCGGCATGACCGGCACGGCCGACACGGAAGCCTACGAATTCCAGCAGATCTACGGCCTCGAGACCGTCATCATCCCCACCAACCGGCCGCTCGTGCGCCGCGACGAGAACGACCGCGTCTATCGCACCGCCAAGGAGAAATGGCAGGCGGTGATCGAGGACATCAAGGACTGCCGCGAACGCGGCCAGCCCGTGCTGGTCGGCACCACCTCGATCGAGGTCAACGAGTTCCTCTCCCGGCTCCTCACCAAGGAAAAGATCCCGCACCAGGTGCTCAACGCCAAGCAGCACGAGCGCGAGGCGCACATCATCGCCCAGGCCGGGCGCCCCGGCATGGTGACGATCGCCACCAACATGGCCGGCCGCGGTACCGACATCGTGCTCGGCGGCAACATCGCGCCGCAGATCGAGGAGATCCGCAACGACCCCGCGCTCTCCGACGAAGAAAAGGAAAAGCGCATCGAGGCACTGCGCGCCGAATGGCAGAAAGCGCACGACGCGGTGATCGCCGCCGGGGGCTTGCGCATCATCGGCACCGAACGGCACGAATCGCGCCGCATCGACAACCAGCTGCGCGGCCGCGCCGGACGCCAGGGCGACCCCGGCTCCTCGCGCTTCTACCTCTCGCTGGAAGACCCGCTGCTGCGCATCTTCGCCGGCGACCGGCTCAACGCCATCATGGTGCGCCTGAAGATGCCCGAGGGCGAGGCGATCGAACATCCCATGGTGACGCGCTCGCTCGAATCGGCCCAGCGCCGCGTCGAGCAGCACAACTTCGACATCCGCAAGCAGCTGCTCGAATACGACGACGTCGCCAACGAACAGCGCAAGGTCATCTACGCCCAGCGAAACGAAGTGGTCGACGCCGAGGACGTGAGCGAACTCGTCGCCGACATGCGCGCCGGCACCCTCACCGACATCTTCCGCACCTACGTGCCGGCCGACAGCGTCGAAGAGCAATGGGATCTCGCCGGGCTGGAGCAGACGCTCGCCGGCGAATTCAACCTGTCGCTGCCGCTGCGCCAGTGGCTCGAGGCCGAACCGGATCTCAGCGACGAGCAGCTGCTCGAGCGCGTGCTCGAAGCGGCCGAAGCGTCTTACCGCGCCAAGGCGAGCCTGGTCGATCCGCAGGCCTGGAAACAGTTCGAGCGCAGCATCCTGCTGCAGAGCATCGACACGCACTGGCGCGAACACCTCTCGGCGCTCGATCACCTGCGCCAGGGCATCCATCTGCGGGGGTATGCGCAAAAGAACCCGAAACAGGAATACAAGCGCGAAGCCTTCGAGCTCTTCGAGGCCATGCTCGACGCCATCCGGCGCGACGTCAGCCGCATCCTTCTTTCGGTGCAGGTGCGCACCGAGGCCGCGGTCGAAGAGGTCGTCGAACGCCCCCCCGAAGTGCAGCAAGTGCAGTACCATCACGCCGAACCCGGTGCCGAAGAGGGAGGTGAGACGGCCGTCAAGGCCCGGCCGCAGACCAATGCGCTGCCCAAGGTCGGCCGCAACGATCCCTGCCCCTGCGGTTCCGGCAAGAAATACAAACACTGCCACGGTAAACTGAGCTGAACGGAGTCCCGCGATGGCCGTCAATCTCACCGCCCCCGATCCCAAGGACCTTCGCCCCGTCGCCGGCGTGCGCCTGGGCGTGGCCGAAGCCGGCATCCGCAAGGCCGGACGGCGCGACCTCACCGTGATCTCGCTCGCCCCCGGCAGCCGCGTGGCCGGCGTCTTCACGCAGAACCGCTTCTGCGCCGCGCCGGTGCAGGTCTGCCGCGAACACCTGGCGGGCGAGGCCGCGCCCCGCGCGCTCGTCATCAACACGGGCGTGGCCAACGCCGGTACCGGCGCCGAGGGGCTGGAGGCGGCGCGTTGCACCTGCAAGGCGGTCTCCCAGGTGCTGGGGGTGGAGCCGCAGGAAGTGCTGCCGTTTTCCACCGGCGTCATCCTCGAGCCGCTGCCGGTAGAGAAAATCGAGGCCGCGCTGCCGGCGCTCGTCACCAACCTGCGCCCCGACGCCTGGCTGGATGCCGCCTACGCCATCATGACCACCGACACGGTGCCCAAGGCCTGCTCGCGCCAGGTGCGCCTGTCCGACGGCACCGTCGTCACCATCACCGGCATCAGCAAGGGCGCCGGCATGATCCGCCCCAACATGGCCACCATGCTCGGGTTCGTGGCCACCGACGCCAGGCTCGCCAAACCCTTGCTCGATGCCCTGGTGCGCGAGGCGGCTGATGAATCCTTCAACGCCATCACCGTCGATGGCGACACGTCTACCAACGACTCCTTCGTGCTGATCGCCACCGGCGCGGCCATGTCGCGCGAGCTCGCGGTGAGCGACGACGAAGACTACCGCAAGGTGCGCGCCGCCGTGATCGAAGTCTCGCGCTGGCTCGCCCAGGCCATCGTGCGCGACGGCGAAGGCGCCACCAAGTTCATCACCGTGCGGGTGGAGCGCGGCGCGTCGCGCGAAGAATGCCGCAAGGTCGCCTACGCCATCGCCCACTCGCCGCTGGTGAAGACTGCCTTCTTCGCTTCCGACCCCAACCTGGGCCGCATCCTCGCCGCCATCGGCTACGCCGGCATCGACGATCTCGATCCCGCGGCGATCCGCGTCTGGCTCGAAGCCGAGGGCGATTCCATCCTGGTGGCCGAAGGGGGCGGTCGGGCATCTTCCTACCGTGAGGAAGACGGCGCCCGCGTCATGAAGCACGCCGAAATCACCGTGCGCGTCGATCTCGCCCGGGGCGAAGCCACCGCCACCGTCTGGACCTGCGATCTTTCCTTCGACTACGTCCGCATCAACGCCGAATACCGCAGCTAAGGGGCATGCCGCGATGACCGATCCTGCCACCCTCCTTGCCCTGAGCCCGCTCGATGGCCGCTACGCCACCAAGCTCGACGCCCTGCGCCCGATTTTCTCCGAATACGGCCTCATGCGCGAGCGCGTGCGCGTCGAGATCGAATGGCTCAAGGCGCTCGCCGCCGATCCCCGTATCGCCGAAGTCCCGACCTTCTCCCCCAGCACCGTGCGCGAGCTCGACTTGCTCGTCGAGGAATTCAAGCCGTCGGATGCCGCGGCGATCAAGGCGATCGAGGCGCGCACCAACCACGACGTCAAGGCCGTCGAATATTGGATCAAGGAGCGGCTCGAAGGCTTGCCCGAAGCCGAGCGGGCGCGCGAGTTCGTACATTTCGCCTGCACCTCCGAAGACATCAACAACACCGCGCACGCGCTCATGCTCACCGCCGGGCGCGACCGGGTGCTGCTGCCGGCGCTCGACGCCGTGATCGAACGCTTTCGGGCGCTCGCGCACGAACACGCGGCCCTGCCCATGCTCTCGCGCACCCACGGCCAGCCGGCGAGCCCCACGACCCTGGGCAAAGAGATGGCCAACGTCGCCGCGCGCCTGCAGCGCGCCCGCGCCGCCATCGCCGCCGTGCGCCTCACGGCCAAGTTCAACGGCGCGGTGGGCAACTACAACGCCCACGCGATCGCCTATCCCGAGATCGACTGGGAAGAATTCAATCGCCACTTCATCGAATCGCTCGGGCTCGAATTCAACCCCTATACCATCCAGATCGAACCGCACGACGCGATGGCCGAACTCTTCGATGCCATGGCGCGGACGAACACCATCCTCATCGACGCATGCCGCGATCTGTGGCTCTATATCTCCTACGGTTACTTCCGCCAGAAGCTCAAGGAGGGCGAGGTCGGCTCCTCGACCATGCCGCACAAGGTGAACCCCATCGACTTCGAAAACGCCGAAGGCAACCTGGGAATCGCCAACGCCCTGCTGCGCCATTTCGCCGACAAATTGCCGGTGTCGCGGATGCAGCGCGACCTCACCGACTCCACGGTGCTGCGCAACCTGGGCGTGGCCTTCGGGCACACGCTGCTCGCGCTCGATTCGCTGCGCCGCGGGCTGGACAAGCTCGAAGCAGATCCGAAGGCGCTCGAGCGCGATCTGGCCGAAGCCTGGGAGGTGCTCGCCGAGGCGGTGCAGACCGTGATGCGGCGCCACGGCATCCCCAACCCCTACGAGAAACTCAAGGAGATGACCCGCGGCAAGGCGATCACCGCCGAGGCGCTGCGCGGTTTCATCGCCGGCTTGCCTCTGCCCGAATCGGCCAAGGAGCGGCTGCTCGCCCTCGTGCCGCAGAAATACACCGGCAAGGCCGAGGAGCTCGCCAAGCGCATCTGAGATTCCAATCGTGTTGGCGCCGGAATTAAGCCGGTGCTATCATTGCGTTTTTTAGTTCTTCAGCGAGGATTTGACCGCCATGGCCGAAACCGGTGCCGTTGCCGAGCAGACGTCTTCCCCCGCCTTGCCCAAGAACCTGCGCGTCGAGAAAGTGATCTGGGTGCATCACTGGACCGACACCCTCTTCAGCTTCCGCTGCACCCGCGATCCGGGTTTCCGCTTCATCAATGGCCAGTTCGTCATGATCGGTCTGATGGTCGACGGCAAGCCGCTGCTGCGCGCCTATTCCATCGCCAGCGCCAACTGGGAAGAGCACCTCGAGTTCTACTCGATCAAGGTGCCCAACGGCCCGCTCACCTCGCGGCTGCAGCACCTCAAGGTAGGCGACGAAGTGCTCGTCTCCACCAAGCCCACCGGCACGCTCGTGCAGGACAACCTCCTGCCCGGCGCAAAGCGGCTTTTTCTTCTGGCCACCGGCACGGGGCTCGCGCCTTTCATGTCCATCATCAAGGATCCGGACGTCTACGATCGCTACGAAAAAGTGATCCTCGTGCACTGCACGCGCTGGGTGCGCGAGCTCGGCTACTACGACTACATCACCAAGGAACTGCCGCAGCACGAGTTCCTGGGCGAGCTGGTGCGCGAAAAACTCATCTACTACCCCACCGTCACGCGCGAGCCGTTCATTCACCAAGGCCGGATCACCGATCTCATCACCAGCGGCAAGCTCGCCGCCGACTTGGGCATTCCCCAGCTCAACCCCGAGACCGACCGGGCGCTTCTGTGCGGCAGCATGCGCATGCTCGCCGACACGAGCAAGATCCTCGACGATTTGGGCTTCCAGGTCTCGCCCAGCATGGGCGTGCCGGGTCACTACGCCATCGAACGGGCCTTCGTCGATCAGTAAGCCCGCCGCCCTTTCGCGCTACCCATGAAAAAGCCCCCGGTTCCGGGGGCTTTTTCATGCCACAGAAGAGAGAATCAGACCACCGCCTCTTCCTTCTTCTTCGCCGGTTTGACCAGATCCTCGCGCGTGACGCCGAACCACATCACGAGTGCGGCCGAGACGAAGATCGACGAATAGATGCCAAAGACGATGCCGATGGTGAGCGCGAGCGCGAAGTAGTGCAGCGTCTCGCCGCCGAAGAGCAGGATCGTCACCACCATCGCCAGGGTGCTCGCGTGCGTGATGATGGTGCGCGACATGGTGGCGGTGATCGCATGATCGAGCACGGCGGGCGTGTCCATCTTGCCACGGCGCTGCTTGAAAACCTCGCGCACCCGATCGAAGATCACCACTGTCTCGTTGACCGAGTAGCCCAGCACGGCGAGCACCGCCGCGAGCACGGAGAGCGAGAATTCCCACTGGAAGGCGGCGAATGCCCCGAGGATGATCACCACGTCGTGCAGGTTGGCGATGATGGCCGAGACCGCGAAGCGCCACTCGAAGCGCATCGCCAGATAGGTGACGATGCCAAATACCACGAAGGCGAGCGCCATGAGCCCGTTGGTGGCCAGTTCCTTGCCCACCTGGGGCCCCACGAACTCGACGCGGCGCACCTCGAAGTTCGCTCCCGGGACTTGTGAGAGCAGCGCCTTCACCCGTTCGCCGGCCTGGGCGCTCTCGCCGTCGCCCAGATGCGGCAGCCGGATGAGGAGGTCGCGCGCCGAGCCGAAGTTCTGCACCTGGGCTTCGCGCAGCCCAGCCTGGGCGAGCACGTCGCGTACCGCTTCGAGCGCAACGGCCTCGCTGGCGCGTACTTCCACCAAGGTGCCGCCGGTGAATTCGATGGAGAGGTTCAGCCCGCGCAGGGCGAGAAAGAGCACGGCGGCCACG
Organism: Tepidiphilus sp. HLB4; assembly: GCF_054823945.1. NCBI lineage: Bacteria > Pseudomonadati > Pseudomonadota > Hydrogenophilia > Hydrogenophilales > Hydrogenophilaceae > Tepidiphilus > Tepidiphilus sp. HLB4. The sequence goes on from NZ_JSYB01000019.1 coordinate 17,105, forward strand.
AAAGTGAGGAGCGACACGGCGTTGAACCACAGGGCGTGCCGCATGAAGGGGATGTCTTGGCGCGGATGGAATAATTCCATGGAAGTCTCCGTTCAGCCGATCGAGACGTGGGCGACGCGCTTCTTGCCGCCGTAAGTGAAGTTGACCAGCATGCGCGACACCAGGATGGCCGAGAACATGGAGGTGAGGATGCCGAGGCAATGCACCACGGCGAAGCCGCGCACCGGGCCGGAGCCGAAGACCAGGAGCGCCACGCCGGCGATGAGCGTGGTCACGTTGGAGTCGAGGATGGTGGCAAACGCCCGCTCGTAGCCGGCAGCGATCGCCATCTGCGGCGAGACGCCCAGGCGCAATTCCTCGCGGATGCGCTCGTTGATGAGGACGTTGGCGTCGATCGCCATGCCCAAGGTGAGTGCCATCGCCGCGATTCCCGGCAAGGTGAGGGTGGCCTGCAAGAGCGACAGCAGCGCCACGAGGAGCATGAGGTTGGCCGCCAGCGCCACCACCGAGTAAAGGCCGATGAGCTGGTAATAGACGATCATGAAGACGGCGATGATCGCGAAACCCCACAGCGTGGCGTGCACGCCGCGCTCAATGTTCTCTTTGCCGAGGCTGGGGCCGACGGTGCGCTCCTCGACGATGCGCATCGGGGCGGCGAGGCTGCCGGCACGCAGTAGCAGCGCGATGTCGCGCGCCTCTTCCACCGTCATCGCCCCCGAGATCTGCACCCGTCCGCCCGTAATCTCGGTGCGGATCACCGGGGCGGTGATCACTTCGGCCTGTCCCCGCTCGATGAGCAGGATCGCCATGCGCTTGCCGACGTTGTCGCGGGTGACGTCGCGGAAGATGCGCGCGCCGGCCGAATCCAGCGTCAGGTGCACCGCCGGCTCGCCGGTCTGCCCGTCGAAGCCGGGCTGGGCGTCGGTGAGGCGCTCGCCGGTGAGCACGACGTCTTTCTTCACCAGGATGGGGCGGCCATTGCGCTCGTAGAGGAGCTCGGTGCCCGGTGGAACGCGGCCGGCGATCGCCTCTTCGAGCGCGCCCGGCGTGTCGTCGACTAGGCGCACTTCCAAGGTGGCCGTGCGCCCAAGGATGTCCTTGGCCTTGGCTACGTCCTGCACGCCGGGCAGTTGCACGACGATGCGGTCTGTCCCCTGCTGCTGGATGACGGGTTCGGCGACGCCCAGCTCATTGATGCGGTTGTGCAGGGTGGTGATGTTCTGCTTGAGGGCGAATTCGCGCAGGGTCTTCTCCGCCGCGGGCGTGAGCCGCGCGACGAGCTTCACCGTTTCGCCCTGGGCCGTCACGTCGAGGGCCAGATCGGGCACGTTCTTGGCGATCACGCGCCGCGCCGCTTCGGCCGCGGCTTCGTCGGCGAAACGCGCTTCGATGAGCCGGCCGTTGCGCACGATTCCCTGGTGGCGGATCTTCTCCGCCCGCATGAGCGAGCGCAGGTCGGCGGCGATGGCGTCGAGCCGCTTGGTCAGCGCGCCGTCCATGTCCACTTCGAGCAGGAAGTGGACGCCGCCGCGCAGGTCGAGCCCGAGATACATCGGTTTGGCGCCCAGCCGTGCGAGCCACTCGGGCGTGCCGGGCAGGAGGTTGAGCGCCACGATCGCCTCGGGCTTTTCCGGATCGGGATTGAGTTCGGCTTCGATCAGGTCTTTTGCCCGGATCTGGGTTTCGGTGTCAGCGAACCGCACCCTCAGGGCCCCGGCCTCGAAGAGAAAACCCTGGGGAGTGAGCCCAGCCGCGGTCAGCTTCGGCTCCAGCCGGGCGGCGAGAGAACGGGCGTCGAACGGGGCACCGGGCCGCGCTGGTGTGATCTGCACGGCGGGGATCTCGCCGAAGAGGTTCGGCGCGGCGTAGATCGCCCCCAGCAGCAGCACGAAGGCGATCAGCAGATTCTTCCACAGAGGGTAGCGGTTCATATGGGTAGGGGAGCGCTTTAGAGATTTTTCAGCGTGCCCTTGGGCAGCACGGCGGCAATGGTGGGTTTTTGCACCGTCACTTCAACCCCTTTGGCGATTTCGACCCGAACGAAATCTTCGTCCACCGAGGTCACCCGACCGGCGATGCCGCCCTGGGTGATTACCTCGTCGCCTTTGGCGAGCGCCTGGATCATGGCCTTGTGCTCCTTCGCCCGTTTCATCTGCGGCCGCACCATGAGGAACCACAGCACGACGAACATCAGGATGATGGGCAGCAGCTGCATCAGGCCGCCGGTCGGATCCGCTGCCGGGGCGCCTTGGGCGTAAGCGTCGGTGATGAACATGAGGGAGACTCCTCGAAAGAGAAAAAAGAAATTGTACCATCAGCGGGGAAGGGTTCGTTTTATGCTATTTTCTTGATTTCGCAAGGCGCTATTGGGTCAGGCCGAGGCGTTGCATCCAGTAGCGCAGCTTGGCGAGCGTCCAGCCCAGTTCCCGTGCGGTCCGGCTCTGGTTCCAGCGGTTGCGCTCGAGGGCTGCGCGCAATGCCGCCGGGTCGACGGGGGCGTCCTGATCCGGCGGGCACTGGGCGAAACCTTCGAGGAGCTGGGCGAGGCGCTCGATGCGCAAGGGTTTGGTGAGGAAGTCGTGCGCCCCCAGCTTGACAGCCTGTACCGCGGTGTCGATGTCGCCGTAGGCGGTGAGGACGACCACGGGGGTGAGGGGGCGGCGCTCGCGGGCGTGGCGCACGAGATCGAGCCCGTTGCCGTCCGGAAGGCGCAGATCGGTGAGAATGAGATGATACGGCGTGGCGGTATCGTCGAGCACGCGGCGGGCCCCGGCGCAGTCACCCACGGCGTCGGCCTGCCAGCCGTGGCGGTGCAGCGCGAGCGTGAGCAGCGTGCGCAGGTCGGGTTCGTCGTCGATGAGAAGGGCTCGGGGCATGGGCGGTGCCAGTCGTCATGCGCTTTCCATGATAAAGGAGGCTGGGCGAGGCGGCAAGCGCTCCGGTTGGCGCTGTGCTACACTGCACTGCAGCAAACGCGCCGGATGCCGGCGCACGTCTTCCACCAACCGCAGAGGAGTCATCCATGCAGACCATCTTCATCGTCGGCGCAGGAACGATGGGCAGCGGCATTGCCCAGGTCGCGGCCCAGAGCGGGTTTTCCGTGCGACTCTACGACATTTCCACGCAACAGCTCGAGCGGGCTCGGGCCACCATTTCCGCCAACCTCGATCGCCTGGTGAAGAAAGAAAAACTCACGGCGGCGGACAAAGACGCGACGCTCGCGCGCATCGCAACGGCGACCCAGCTCGACGGCGTGGCTTCGGCCGACCTGGTGATCGAGGCGGCGAGCGAGAACGAGGCGCTCAAGCTCGAGCTCTTCGCCAAGCTCGACGCGCTCGCCAAGCCCGAGGCGATCCTCGCGTCCAACACTTCCTCCATCTCCATCACCAAGATCGCCGCCGCGACGAAGAATCCCGCACGCGTCATCGGCATGCACTTCTTCAACCCGGTGCCGGTGATGGCGCTCATCGAGCTCATCCGCGGCCTGCAGACCTCCGACGAAACCTACCAGAAGGCCGAGGCGATCGCCAAGGCGCTGGGCAAGACGCCGGTGGCGGTGAAGAACAGCCCGGGTTTCGTGGTCAATCGCCTGCTGTGCCCCATGATCAACGAGGCGATCTTCGCGCTGCAGGAAGGCTTGGCGAGCGCCGAGGGGATCGACGAGGCGATGAAACTGGGCTGCAACCATCCGATCGGGCCGCTGGCGCTCGCCGATCTCATCGGGCTCGACGTCGAGCTCGCGGTGATGCAGGTGCTCTACGAAGGGTTCAAGGATCCGAAATTCCGCCCCGCGCCGCTGCTCGTGGAGATGGTCGAGGCCGGCCGGCTCGGGCGCAAGACGGGCGAAGGGTTCTACCGCTACGACAGGTAAGCCTCAGGCTGCTCGGGGCGATTGTCCTGGGCCGTAGCCGGGCGGTAGACGAAAAACCGCGGTTCGAAACCGCGGTTTTTTGCGCTTGGGTTTGGCGCAGGCCGGGCTGCCGGAAGCGGCTCCCGCCTCGACCGTTCTGTTTTAGGCGCGGCGCATGGCGTCGAAGAACTCGGCGTTGTTCTTCGTCGCCTTGAGTTTGTCGAGGAGGAATTCGGTGGCTTCCAGATCGTCCATGCCATAGAGGAGCTTGCGCAGGATCCACACCTTTTGCAGGATGTCCGGTTTCATCAGCAGCTCTTCGCGCCGGGTGCCGGAGCGGTTGACGTTGATCGCCGGATAGACGCGCTTCTCCGCCATGCGCCGGTCGAGGTGCAGCTCCATGTTGCCGGTGCCCTTGAATTCCTCGTAGATCACGTCGTCCATGCGGCTGCCGGTGTCGATGAGCGCCGTGGCGATGATGGTGAGGCTGCCGCCTTCTTCGAGGTTGCGCGCCGCGCCGAAGAAGCGCTTGGGCTTTTGCAGGGCGTTGGCGTCCACGCCGCCGGTGAGCACCTTGCCCGAGGAGGGTACGACGGTGTTGTAGGCGCGCGCCAGGCGCGTGAGCGAGTCGAGCAGCACCACCACGTCGCGCTTGTGCTCGGTGAGGCGTTTGGCCTTCTCGATGACGATCTCGGCCACCTGCACGTGGCGCGCGGCCGGCTCGTCGAAGGTGGAGGCGACCACCTCGCCGCGTACCGAGCGCTGCATTTCGGTGACCTCTTCGGGGCGCTCGTCGATCAAGAGCACGATGAGCACGACGTCGGGATGGTTCGAGGTGATGGCATGCGCGATGTGCTGCAGCATCACGGTCTTCCCCGTCTTGGGCGGGGCGACGATGAGGCCGCGCTGGCCTTTGCCGATGGGGGCGATGATGTCGATGACCCGGCCGGTGAGGTTCTCTTCGCTGCGGATGTCGCGCTCGAGCTTGAAGGCTTCGTTCGGGTGCAGCGGGGTGAGGTTCTCGAAGAGGATCTTGTGCTTGCACTTCTCGGGCGACTCGCCGTTGATGCGGTCGAGCTTCACCAGGGCGAAGTAGCGTTCGCCTTCCTTGGGGATGCGGATCTCGCCCTCGATGGTGTCGCCCGTGTGCAGGTTGAAGCGACGGATCTGGGAGGGTGAGACGTAGATGTCGTCCGGGCTGGCGAGGTAGGACGTGTCGGGCGAACGGAGAAAGCCGTAGCCTTCGGGCAGGACTTCCAGCACGCCCTCGCCGAAGATGGGTTCCCCTTTCTTGGCGCGGTTCTTGAGCAGCGCGAATACGAGTTCGTGTTTGCGCAGGCGGTTGGCGCCTTCGATGTTTTGTTCATTGGCTAGGGCCAAGAGCTGGCTGACGTGCAACGACTTGAGCTCGGACAGATGCATGGTTTTCGGTCGATGAAGGTTCTGGATGGGAAGAGATCGAGACCGGCTTGCCGCGATGATCGTGGCAGCAAGCCGGAAGAGGGAGGCTGAAAGGAGGCCGGCACGAACGGCCGGCCGGAAAACACGTCAGGCGCGCAGTCGGCGTCAGAGGTTGCTGTCGATGAACGCGACGAGCTGGGATTTGGCCATTGCCCCGACGCGGGTGGCCTCGACGTTGCCGTTCTTGAAGAGCATCAGCGTCGGGATGCCGCGTACGCCGTATTTGGCGGGCGTCTCGGGATTCTGGTCGATGTCGAGCTTGCAGACCTTGAGCTTGCCGGCGTATTCCTTGGCGATCTCGTCGAGGATCGGCGCGATCATTTTGCAGGGGCCGCACCATTCGGCCCAGAAGTCGAGCAGCACCGGCGTCTTCGACTGCAGGACTTCCTGCTCGAAAGTGGCATCGCTCACGTGATGGATGTGTTCACTCATCGTGTGTCTCGGGGGTGGTCGGGAGAGAAGGAAAGCCCCGGCCGAACGGCTGCGGGGCGATAAGGCGTAACTTAGGGCATCATGGCCGCGGCGTCAAGGGGTAAGGAGGCGGGAAGGGGGCTGCGGCCGCGCAAAACGACGAAGGCGTGGTATAAATGCAAAAGGCGGGTGAGCCGTTCGCCCTGCCGTCGCGCACAAACAGGGGATTTCTCATGACCTACGTCGTGACCGAAGCGTGCATCCGTTGCAAGTATACCGACTGTGTGGACGTCTGTCCCGTGGATTGCTTCCGCGAGGGCCCGAACATGCTGGTGATCGATCCCGATGAGTGCATCGATTGCTCCTTGTGCGTGCCGGAATGTCCCGTCGAGGCCATCTACGCCGAAGACGACGTCCCGGCCGATCAGCGCGATTTCATCGCTCTGAACGCCGAACTCGCCAAGAAATGGCCGCCGATCGTGGAGCGCAAGGATCCCTTGCCCGATGCCGATGAATGGGCAAAGGTCAAGAACAAGCGCGACCAGCTCATCCGCTGAGCAGCCAGGGGCAAAAGCATGAAGGTACGTGAAATCCTGGCGATCAAGGGAACGGCGCTCTTCACCATCACGCCCCGCCGCTTTCTCTCCGATGCCGTGGCGGTGATGGTGGAGCAGGACATTGGCTCGCTCGTGGTGTTCGACGCGGGGAAGATGGCGGGGTTGCTCACCTTTCGCGAAGTGCTGGTGGCGATCCATCATGCCTGCGCCTCCTGGGGGATGTTGACGGTGGAGGAGGCCATGCTGCGCCAGCCCATCGTCGCCGATCCCGACATGGAGCTCGACGAGCTGCGTCGCCGCATGGTGGAGACGCGCCAGCGCTATTTCCCCGTGATGGAGGGCGGAACGCTGCTCGGCGTGGTGTCGTTCTATGATGTCGCCAAGGCGGTGCTCGAGGAAAAGGATTTCGAGAACCGGATGCTGAAGAACTACATCCGCAATTGGCCGGGAGTCGACGAAGAAGATACTTGATTCATGGTCGTCCGGCCGAGCCGCCCGTAAGAGGCGGCGGTTTGCCGGGAGGGGGGGCCAGGGGCCGCGGCATGCAAGGGCCGCGGCATGGTCCGACATGGAGGAGTATTCATGGAAAAAATCTGGCTCAGGAGCTATCCGCCGGGCGTGCCGGCGGAAATCGACCCGACCGAACATGCCTCGCTGGTCGACTTGTTCGAGCGCAGCGTGGCGCGTTTCGCCGATCTGCCCGCGTTCACCCACATGGGCAGGACATTGACCTATCGTGAGATAGATCGTCTCTCGGCCGCCTTCGCTTCCTTTCTGCAGCATGAACTGGGCCTCGAGCCGGGCGCGCGGGTGGCCCTGATGCTGCCCAACGTGCTGCAGTATCCGGTGGCGATGTTCGGCATCCTGCGGGCGGGCTGCGTGGTGGTCAATGTCAATCCGCTCTACACGCCGCGTGAGGTGTCGCATCAGCTGCGCGACGCAGGAGCCGAGGCGATCGTCGTGCTGGAGAATTTCGCCCATACGCTCGACGAGGTGCCCGAGGCGGGCGCGATGCGGGCCTTAGTGGTGACTTCGCTGGCGGAGATGCTGGGCGCACCGCGTTCCTGGGCCGTAGACTTCGTCGTTCGTCGGGTAAAGAAGATGGTGCCGCCGTGGCGCCTGCCGGGGCATCGGCGCTGGAGCGAAGCCCTGCGCCGGGGGGCGGCACGCCCCATGACACGCGTCGAACCAGGGCTGGAAGACGTCGCCTTCCTGCAATATACCGGAGGGACCACGGGGGTGGCAAAAGGTGCGGTGCTGCTGCACCGCAACCTCATCGCCAACGTGCTGCAGGCTACGGCCTGGGTGGGTTCGGTGCTGCGCGAGGGGCAGGAGCGGGTGGTCACCGCCTTGCCGCTTTACCACATCTTCGCGCTCACCGCCAACTGCCTCGTCTTCTTCCGTCTGGGCGGGCACAATCTGCTCATCACCAATCCGCGCGACCTCGACGGTCTCGTACGGGAATTGGCCAAGTGGCCGTTTACGGCCATCACCGGCGTCAATACCCTGTTCAACGCCTTGGTGCATCACCCCGGTTTCGCCAAACTCGATTTTTCCCCGCTCAAGCTCACCCTGGGCGGCGGCATGGCCGTGCAGCAGGCGGTGGCGCAGAAGTGGCAGCAGCTCACCGGCCGGCCGCTGCTCGAAGCCTACGGCTTGACCGAGACTTCGCCGGCCGTGACGATCAACCCGCTGGATTTGCCGGCGTTCAACCATTCCATCGGCCTGCCGCTGCCGTCCACCGAGGTGAGCCTGCGCGACGACGCCGGCGCCGAGGTGCCGCCGGGTGATGCGGGGGAATTGTGCGTGCGCGGACCGCAGGTGATGCGGGAGTACTGGAACCGCCCGGACGAGACGGCCAAGGTATTCTTCCCCGATGGATTCTTGCGCACGGGCGACGTCGCGCGAATGGACGAGCGCGGCTTCCTCTACATCGTCGATCGGAAGAAGGACATGATCCTCGTGTCCGGCTTCAACGTTTATCCCAACGAGGTCGAGGACGTGATCGCGCTGCATCCGGGCGTGCTGGAGGTGGCGGTGGTGGGCGTGCCCGACGAGCGCAGCGGCGAGGCGGTGAAAGCCTACGTGGTGCGTCGTGACCCCACGCTCGATGCCGAAGCGATTCGGCAATGGTGCCGCGAGCGGCTCACCCCCTACAAGGTGCCGCATTACGTCGAATTCCGCGAGGAACTGCCCAAGACGCAGGTGGGCAAGATCCTGCGCCGCGCGCTGCGCGAGGAAGCTTGGCGGCAGGGGTGAAAAAACCGCTTGTCAGAGACCGGATTTCATGTTTTACTTTTGTCCGTGAGTCGAGTCGGAGTGCTTTGGTGATCCGTTTCCCCGTTTCCCTGGCCGTGCTGCTGCTCGTACGCGTAGGCGTAGGGCTGCGTGCGCCCCGGAGGGACTGAAGCCGGATCAAACCGTATTACCGATTCGAACCCGACCCCCTCCGGAGCCAGTCTCCCGAGGGGGTTTTCGTTTTTCCCGGCAACGAGGAGTAGGGCGATGATGACGATGACCGGCGCCGAATTGATCGTGCGCTTGTTGGAACAGCAGGGGATAGAGACGATCGTGGGCATTCCCGGCGGGGCGATCCTGCCGCTCTACGACGCCTTGAGCCAGTCGAAGACGATCCGGCATGTGCTCGCGCGCCACGAGCAGGGTGCCGGCTTCATGGCTCAGGGCATGGCGCGGGTGACGGGCAAACCCGCGGTGTGCTTCGCTTCGAGCGGCCCCGGGGCGACGAACCTGGTGACGGCGATCGCCGATGCGCGGCTCGACTCCATCCCGCTGGTGGCGATCACCGGGCAGGTGCCGCTTGCCATGATCGGCACCGACGCCTTTCAGGAAGTCGACATCTACGGCATGACCATCCCGATCACCAAGCACAATTTCCTCGTGCGCTCGGCCGCCGAGCTGCTGGAGGTGATGCCACACGCGTTTCGCATCGCCATGTCGGGGCGTCCCGGGCCGGTGCTCGTCGACGTGCCCAAGGACGTGCAGAACCAGCTCGTCACCTTCGAGCGACTGCCCGCGCCGGCCGTGCCCGATCCGCTGCCGCCGCTGGATGAAACGGCGATCGCGGCGGCGGCGCGTTTGATCGACGAGGCCGAGCGCCCGGTGCTCTACCTGGGCGGCGGAGTGATCCATGCCGATGCGGCCCCGCTCGCGGTGACCTTGGCCGAGCAGACCTCGATGCCTACCACCATGACGCTGATGGCGCTGGGTGCGATGCCGGTCGATCATCCGCTCTCGCTGGGGATGCTGGGCATGCACGGGGCGCGCCATACCAATTTTGCCCTGCAGGAGGCGGACCTCTTGGTTTGCGTCGGGGCGCGCTTCGACGACCGGGCCATCGGCAAGGCGTCGCAGTTCTGCCCCGAGGCGAAAGTGATCCACATCGACATCGACCGGGCGGAACTGGGCAAGATCCGTCGCCCCGACGTGGCGATCCATGGCGACGTCAAGGCGGTGCTGCAGGCGCTGTTGCCGCGGGTGCGGGCCCAGCTGCGCAAGCGCTGGCTGAGCCACGTGGCGGGACTGAAGTCGCGCTTCCCTCTCGTGCTGGAGGGGCGCGAGGATCCGCGCAGCCACTACGGGCTCGTCCAGGCGGTGGCCAAGGCGCTCGACGACGAGGCGGTGGTGGTCACCGACGTCGGCCAGCACCAGATGTGGGTGGCGCAAGCCTATCCGCTGCGCCGGCCGCGGCAGTGGCTCACCTCCGGCGGGCTGGGCACGATGGGCTTCGGTCTGCCGGCGGCGATCGGCGCTGCGCTCGCCGAGCCGCAGCGCACGGTGGTGTGCTTCACCGGCGACGGCAGCCTGAAGATGAACATCCAGGAGATGGCGACGCTCGCCGAAGAAGGAGGCAACGTCAAGATCGTGCTGATGAACAACCAGTCGCTCGGGCTCGTCTATCAGCAGCAGAATCTCTTCTATGGCAAGCGCGTGATCGCCTCGAACTACCGCCGGCCGACGGACTTCGTCAAGATCGCCGAGGGCTTCGGGCTGGAAGCGCTCGATCTGGATCGCAGCGAGCATCCCGAGGCCGATCTGGCGGCGATCCTGCGCCGCCCCGGTCCGGCGCTCATCCACTGCTCGATCGAGCGCGAGCGCTTCGTCTATCCCATGGTGCCGCCGGGCGCCGCCAACACCGAGATGATCGAGGGCTGACAGGAGAGGAAGATGATCGAACAAGTGGCCGAACCGCTGCCTACGGGCGGTTTCGAGAAAGTGGTGCTGGAGCTGGAGGTCAACAACCATCCCGGCGTGATGAGTCACGTCTGTGGCTTGTTCGCGCGGCGCGCCTTCAACGTCGAGGGGATCCTGTGCATGCCCTTGCCCGACGGGCGGCGCAGCCGCATCTGGCTCACCGTCTTCGCCGACCAGCGGCTGGAACAGCTCGTCCGCCAGCTCGAGCGCCTGGTCGACGTGCTCGAAGTGCGCCGCCATGGAGCCGATCACGAGGTGTTCGTGCAGCTGGAGCGATTCTTCCAGTGAGTCGAAGCCGTGTGGAGCGCATGCTAAACTCGTTCTTTTGCGCACGGACGGTAGGGTAAGCGATGGCGGGCAATACCTTCGGCACAGTGTTCACGGTGACTTCCTTCGGGGAATCGCACGGGCCGGCGATCGGCTGCGTGGTCGACGGCTGCCCGCCGGGCCTGGCGCTCACCGAGGCCGACATCCAGCGCGAGCTCGACCGGCGCAAGCCCGGCACTTCGCGCCACGTCACCCAGCGGCGCGAGCCCGACACCGTCGAGATCCTCTCGGGCGTCTATGAGGGCATGACGACGGGCACGCCGATCGCCTTGCTCATCCGCAACGTCGATCAGCGCTCCAAGGATTACGGCAACCTCGTGGAGACGTTCCGTCCGGGGCACGCCGACTACGCCTACACCATGAAATACGGCCGGCGCGATCCGCGCGGCGGCGGGCGCTCTTCGGCGCGCGAGACGGCGGTGCGGGTGGCGGCCGGGGCGATCGCCAAGAAGTGGCTGCGCGAGCGCCACGGCGTGGTGATCCGCGGCTTCATGGCCCAGCTGGGGCCGATCGAGATCCCCTTCGTTTCCTGGGAGCACGTGGAGCAGAATCCTTTCTTCGCTCCGAATCTCGAGCTGGTGCCGGAGCTCGAACGCTTCATGGATGCGCTGCGCAAGGCGGGCGACTCGGTCGGCGCAAGGCTCACGGTGGTGGCCCGCGGCGTACCCCCGGGTTGGGGCGAACCGGTGTTCGGGCGGCTCGATGCCGAGATCGCCGCGGCGATGATGAGCATCAACGCCGTCAAGGGCGTGGAGATCGGCGACGGGTTCGCCGTCGTGACCCAGCGCGGCAGCGAGCATGGCGACGAGCTCACGCCGCAGGGGTTTCTGTCGAACCACGCTGGCGGTATTCTCGGCGGCATCAGCACGGGGCAGGACGTCGTCGTGCATCTGGCGGTGAAGCCCACCTCCAGCATCCGGCTCGAGCGCCGTTCGATCGACCTGCGTGGGGTGCCGACCACGGTGGCCACCCACGGACGGCACGACCCCTGCGTGGGGATTCGCGCCACACCGATTGCCGAGGCCATGCTCGCCCTGGTGCTGATGGATCAGGCGCTGCGCCATCGGGCGCAGTGCGGCGACGTGGTGCCGCCGCTTTCCCCCGTTCCGGCTTTGTCGCCGGGTGCAACGGGTTCGATTCCTTCGCCACTTTGAAGGGATGACCTGTTGCTAATGCGCTACGCCATGGTGTTGGCGCCGATGACGAGGTTGTGAAATAATTACGCGCCGTGGGTGGCGCGATTGACCCGGAGAGACCGTTCGATGAACGCCAAGACCTTGTATGACAAATTGTGGGACGCGCATCTGGTACGTCAGGAGCCCGACGGCACGGCCCTCATCTACATCGATCGCCACCTGATCCACGAGGTGACCAGTCCCCAGGCGTTCGAAGGGCTGCGTCTGGCGGGGCGAAAGCCCTGGCGGACGGGTTCCATCGTCGCCACGGCCGATCACAACGTGCCTACCGATCCTAGCGAGACCGAGATCCGCGATCCCATTTCGCGCGAGCAGGTGGTCACGCTCGACCAGAACATCCGCGCTTTCGGCGCGCTGCGCTATTTTCCCTTCCATGATCCGCGCCAGGGCATCGTGCACGTCATCGGCCCGGAGAGCGGGGCGACGCTCCCCGGTATGACCGTGGTGTGCGGCGACTCGCACACCTCCACGCACGGGGCGTTTGCCTGCCTCGCCCACGGCATCGGCACTTCCGAAGTCGAGCACGTGCTCGCCACCCAGTGCCTCATCCAGAAAAAGGCCAAGAACATGCGCGTGCGCGTCGACGGCAGCCTGCCGCCGGGCGTCTACGCCAAGGACGTGATCCTGGCCATCATCGGCAGAATCGGCACCGCTGGTGGCACGGGGCACGCCATCGAATTCGCCGGCGAGGCGATCCGCTCGCTCTCCATGGAAGGGCGCATGACGGTATGCAACATGGCGATCGAGGCCGGCGCGCGCGTGGGCATGGTCGCGGTCGACGACAAGACCCTCGACTATTTCCGCGACAAACCCCTCGCGCCCAAGGGCGAGCTGTGGGAGCAGGCGGTCGAATACTGGCGCACCCTCGTCTCCGATCCCGAGGCCCGGTTCGACCGCGAGGTGGTGCTCGATGCCGCCACCCTCAAGCCGCAGGTCACCTGGGGCACCTCGCCCGAGATGGTCACCGACATCGAAGGGCGCGTGCCCGATCCGGCTTCTTTCGCCGATCCGGTCAAGCGGGACGCCGCCGAGCGGGCGCTCGCCTACATGGGGCTGGAGCCGGGCACGCCGATCGGCGAGATCCGCGTCGATCAGGTCTTCATCGGCTCGTGCACCAATTCCCGCATCGAGGATCTGCGCGCGGCCGCCGCCGTCGTGCGCGGGCGCAAGAAGGCACCCAACGTCAAGCGCGTGCTGGTGGTGCCCGGCTCGGGTCTGGTGAAGAAACAGGCCGAGGAAGAGGGGCTGCACCGCATCTTCATCGAAGCCGGCTTCGAATGGCGTGACCCGGGCTGTTCCATGTGCCTGGCGATGAACGCCGATCGTCTGGAGGCGGGCGAGCGCTGCGCCTCGACTTCCAACCGCAACTTCGAAGGCCGCCAGGGTGCGGGTGGGCGCACGCACCTCGTGAGCCCCGCCATGGCCGCCGCCGCCGCGATCGCCGGACACTTCGTCGACGTGCGCGAACTGCTGCCGGCCTCCGTCTGAGACCCGAGAGAGACAAAGACATGGAAAAATTCATCCGCCTCGACGCCCTGGTCGCTCCGCTCGATCGGGCCAACGTCGACACCGACGCCATCATCCCCAAGCAATTCCTCAAGTCCATCCACCGCAGCGGCTTCGGCCCCTACCTCTTCGACGCGTGGCGCTACCTCGACCGTGGCGAGCCGGGCATGGACTGCAGCAAGCGGCCGAAGAATCCCGACTTCGTGCTCAACCAGCCGCGCTACCAGGGGGCGCAGATCCTGCTCGTGCGCGAGAACTTCGGTTGCGGCAGCTCGCGCGAGCATGCGCCCTGGGCTTTGCTCGACTACGGTTTTCGGGCGCTGATCGGTCCGAGCTTCGCCGACATCTTCTACAACAACTGCTTCAAGAACGGGCTGCTGCCCATCGTGCTGCCGGCCGAGGAGGTCGATCGGCTCTTTGGCGAATGCGAGGCCGCGCCCGGCTACCGTCTGGCGATCGATCTGCCGTCGCAGTCCATCACCACGCCCGAGGACAGGGTGATTTCCTTCGAGATCGACTCCTTCCGCAAGGAGTGTCTGCTCAACGGCTGGGACGACATCGGCTTGACGCTGCGCCACGCCGACGAGATCCGCCGCTTCGAAGAGGCCTATCGCGCGCGCCATCCCTATTACTTTGTCGAGGAGTCCGCAGCATGAAGAAACGAGTCTGCGTACTTCCTGGCGACGGCATCGGCCCCGAGATCGTCGCCGAGGCGGTGAAAGTGCTCGACGCTCTTGCGCTGCCGCTCGAGTACGAATATGCCCTCTTGGGCGGTGCGGCGATCGACGCCACCGGCGAGCCTTATCCCGAGGAAACGCGTTCGGCGGCGCGCCGGGCCGACGCGGTGCTGCTCGGCGCCGTGGGCGGGCCGAAGTGGGACGAACTGCCGCGCGCCCAGCGTCCCGAGCGGGGGCTTTTGGGTATCCGCAAGGATCTGGGGCTCTTCGCCAACCTGCGCCCGGCCGTGCTCTTTCCCGAGCTCGCATCGGCCTCGGCGCTCAAGCCCGAAGTCGTCTCGGGGCTGGACATCGTCATCGTGCGGGAGCTCACCGGCGACATCTATTTCGGCGAGCCGCGCGGCATCGAGGTGCGCGACGGCGAGCGCGTGGGCTTCAACACCATGATCTACCGCGAAAGCGAGATCCGCCGCATCGGGCGCGTGGCCTTCGAAACGGCCCGCCGCCGCGGCAAGAAGCTGTGCTCGGTCGACAAGATGAACGTGCTCGAGACCACCCAGCTGTGGCGCGACGTGATGAACGAGCTCGCGCCGGAGTACCCCGACGTGACGCTCACGCACATGCTCGTCGACAACGCCGCCATGCAGCTCGTGCGCGCACCCAAGCAGTTCGACGTGATCGTCACCGGCAACATGTTCGGCGATATCCTCTCGGACGAGGCGGCCATGCTCACCGGCTCCATCGGCATGCTGCCTTCGGCCTCGCTCGACGAGCAGGGCAAGGGGCTCTACGAGCCCTGCCACGGCTCGGCGCCGGACATCGCCGGCCAGGGCGTGGCCAATCCGCTCGCCACCATCCTGTCGGCGGCGATGATGCTGCGCCACAGCTTCGGCTGGGAAGACGCGGCCGCGCGCATCGAGCGGGCCGTGCGCACGGTGCTCGCGCAGGGATTGCGCACACGCGACATCTTCGAGCCCGGCACGCGGCTCGTCGGCACCGCCGAGATGGGCGACGCGGTGGTCGCGGCGCTGTAATGACAGAAAAACGAGACGAGGAACAGAGAATGGCAATGCAACGAGTCGGATTGGTCGGCTGGCGCGGGATGGTCGGTTCCGTGCTGATGCAGCGCATGGAAGAAGAGAACGATTTTGCCCTCTTCGAGCCGGTCTATTTTTCCACTTCGGCCGCGGGCAAACCCGCGCCGGGCTTCGGCGGCGTGACCCCGGCCGAGCCGCTCCAGGACGCCTACGACCTGGAATCGCTCGCCCGGATGGACATCGTCCTCACCTGCCAGGGCGGCGACTACACCAAGGCGGTCTATCCCAAGCTGCGCGCGGCCGGCTGGAAAGGGCATTGGATCGACGCGGCGAGCGCCCTGCGCATGGAACCGCACACGGTGATCGTGCTCGATCCGGTCAATCGGCCGGTCATCGACGCGGCGCTCGCCAAGGGCGGGCGCGACTGGATCGGCGGCAACTGCACCGTCTCGCTCATGCTGATGGCGCTCGCCGGGCTCTTCCGGGAGGAGCTCGTCGAGTGGGTCTCGTCGATGACCTACCAGGCGGCTTCCGGCGCGGGGGCGCAGAACATGCGCGAGCTCCTCGAGCAGATGGGGCGGCTCTATCGGGCGGTGGAGAAAGATCTCGCCGACCCAGCCTCCGCCATCCTGGAGATCGACCGCAAGGTGACGGCTGCTCTGCGCTCGCCCGATTTTCCCACCAAGAATTTCCGCGGCGTGCCGCTTGCCGGCAGCCTCATCCCCTGGATCGACGTGCCGGTCGAGCACGGTCAGTCGAAGGAAGAATGGAAGGGCGGGGCCGAGTGCAACAAGATTCTCGGCAAGCCGCCCTTCCGCACGCCAGGGTCGATCCCCATCGACGGTTTGTGCGTGCGTATCGGCGCCATGCGCTGCCATTCACAAGGGTTGACGGTCAAGCTCAAGCGCGACGTGCCGCTCGAGGAGATCGAAGCGATCATCGCCGGGGCCAACGAGTGGGTGAAAGTGGTACCGAACGAGCGCGAGGCGAGCGAGCGCGAGCTCACGCCGGCGGCCGTGTCGGGGACCTTGACGGTACCCATCGGGCGTTTGCACAAGCTCGCCATGGGGCCGGAGTATCTGGGGGCGTTTACGGTAGGCGACCAACTCCTGTGGGGAGCGGCCGAGCCGTTGCGCCGAATGTTGCGGATCCTGCTGCAAGCCTGAGGAACCGCTGCAGGATTCGATGTCGACGAGGGAGCGCAGAACATGAAACGAACGAGGCAGGTGCCTTTGGCCCTGTTGCTGGGCGCTTTGTGGGGTAACGCCTGGAGCGCGGGATTCGGTGAGCTCATCGTGCGCTCCCGCCTGGGGGAGCCGCTCACGGCCGAGATCACCGTGAAGGCGACTCCGGAAGAGCTGCGATCCCTCTCGGCACGCATCGCCCCCGCCGAGTATTTTCGCCAAGTCGGCGTGCCGTACAACGCCACGATCCAGGCGATCGATGCCAAAGTGGTCCGGGACGGCAACCGGGCCAAGATCGTGCTCACCAGCCGCACGCCGATCCGGGAGCCCTTCGTCGATGTCCTGCTCGACATGAACTGGGCCGGCGGACGTCTGGTGCGGGAATTCGCCATCCTGCTCGATCCGCCAGAAATGGCTGCGCCGGCACGTCCGGTGCCGGCTACCGGAAAGGATGTGACCGTACCCGCCAAGGCGGCAGCGCGGCAGACGCCGGGTCAATGGACCGTGCAGCCCGGCGAAACGCTCTACGCCATCGCACGGCAAGTCTCGCCATCCGGTGCCACGACCGAGCAGACGCTCGTGGCATTGTGGCGCGCCAACCCCAATGCGTTCATCGAGGGGGACATCAACCGGCTCAAGGTCGGCGCGACGCTCAAGGTGCCTTCGAGCGAGGAGATCCGCCGCATCCCTCTGGCCGAAGCGCGTTCGATGCTGCGTGCGCCAAGCAAGCCGCGGCAGGCCGCGGCAGCGCCTGCCCGCGAAACGGGGCCTGCGCCAGCGCCGGAGGCTGCGGCAGACAAGGGCAAGGCGATCGCCCGCGAGGCGCTCGAAGCCCCATCGCCTGCGCCCGCCGAAGATCGGCTCAAGGTCGGTGCGGCTCCGGAGACGGGGGCCGGCACGGAAACGAAAAGCCCCGCCATTCCTTTGCCCGAGACCGCGGCTTTGCAAGAGAGCCTCTCTGCCTCGGAAGCGGCGCTCGGCGAGGCGAACGAGCGCATCGTCAAGCTCGAGACGGAAATCGCCCGTCTGCAGAAACAGCTCGAGGCGCAAAACGCTACCCTGGCCCGCCTGCAGGCGCAGGCCGAAGCCAGCGCCAAACAGAGCGAGGCGTCGTGGATCGATGGGCTCCTGCCTGCTGTAGGAGGGGCCGCGGCCGCGCTGCTTGCGATGTTTGGCTGGTCTGCTTACCGCCGCCGGCGCGAGGAAAAAGCCGCTCTTCCCATTTCCTCCGCTCCTGCGACGGTGACGGCAGAGACCCCCGCCGTGACCACGATCGAGCACTCCGGTCCGGTCACCGAGTCCGGTCGCGCCGTCACCTCGGGGCAGAACATCGACACCTCCAGCATCCTCGGTACCGATTTCACCCAAGTCGCGTTCAACGCCCTGCATGCCGACGAAGGGGTCGATCCCGTGGCCGAGGCCGAGGTCTATCTGGCCTACGGCCGCGACCCCCAGGCCGAGGAGATCCTGCTCGACGCGCTCAAGCAGAACCCGCGGCGTGCGGCCATCTACCTCAAGCTGCTCGAAGTCTATGCCAAGCGCGGCGATCGGGCGAAATTCGATCAATATCTGCGGACCCTGTCCGAATTGACCGGCGAGCAGGGGCCCGACTGGACCATGGCCCTGGCGATCGGGCAGCGGGCCTGGCCGCAGGACGAGCGTTTCGCCACGGTGGTCGTGACCGACACCTTGGAGCCCACGGAGTCTTTGGCCGAAAAAGCGGGCGAATCGACGCTGCAGCGCGAGATTTCGCCTGCATCGGCTACGGCGCCGGCCGCCGAGGCGCCGGCCCAACCGGCCGCGACTGCCGAGCCAGCTGCGACCGTTCCCCAAGCAGACTTCGTCGAACTCGACTTCGATCTCGACAAACTGACGGAGCAGATGGCGGCCGAACCGAAGCCTGCGCCGGCTACCGCGGCGCCTGCGCCGGCCCCGGATGCGCTGGATTTCGATCTCGAACTTCCTCCCGAGGAAGAAGCTCGGCCGCAGGCGCCCTCGGGGGCTCCGGCGGCAGAGGCTCCTTCCCCGGAAAAAGGGGAGGATTCCTCGGCGCTGGAATTCCCCGAGCTTTCGCTGGAAGAGAACGCTGCGGCGCCGCGTGAAGAGCGCCCCGCTCCTTCTCCGGCCGAAATGGCGGAGTCGCAGGAATTGAAGTCCATGCTCGAAGAGATCGATTTCGATCTCGCCGAGATCTCGCCGGAGACGGAGGCGCCGGGCAAGGAGCCGACCGAACCGCCGAAAGGAGCGGAGCCTTCCGCGGTGGCTCCGGCAAGCGCTGAAGAGCAGAAGTCGTCCGAGGCCGGTCCGCCGACCGAGGTGATGGACATCGACCTCGAGCGCTTCGCCGGTGAAGCCGGCACGGCCGATCACGACACCCGCCTGCAACTCGCCGAGGCCTATCTCGAGATGGGGGATACCGAAGGAGCGCGTGAACTGCTCGAGGAAGTGCTGCGCGACGGCGACGAGACACAGCGCGCTGCGGCGCAGCAGCTCATGGACCGGATCCTGGGGAGTAAAGCTTGACGGGACTCTCCCGCCGGCGGGGGTGAGGCGCGGTGCGCTGGGCATTGCTCGTCGAATACGCCGGGCAGGGGTTCCTCGGCTGGCAGATGCAGGCAGAGGGGCGCACGGTGCAGGCGGTGCTGGAGGCGGCGGTCTCGGTACTCGCCGCGCAGCCGGTGCGCCTGCATTGCGCCGGACGCACGGATGGCGGAGTGCATGCGCTCGCCCAGGTGGTGCATTTCGACGCGGAGGCCGAACGACCGCCTTACGCCTGGGTGCGGGGCGTGAATGCCCATCTGCCCGAAGACGTGGCGGTGCGTGCGGCCTGGCCCGTATCCGAGGCGTTTCACGCGCGCTATCGCGCCGTCTCCCGCCACTACCGCTACGTGCTCTACAATGCGCCGGTGCGCCCGGCCGCGCTCGCCGGCCGGGTGGGCTGGGAAGCGCGGCCGCTTGCGCTCGAGCCGATGCGCGAGGCCGCGACGTCGCTCTTGGGGACGCACGACTTCTCGGCCTTTCGCACGGCCCAATGCCAGGCGCGCTCGCCGGTGAAGACCCTCCATCGCCTCGAAATCGAACGCCGCGGCCCCTTCCTGCACTTCGACTTCCACGCCGACGCCTTCTTGCATCACATGGTGCGCAACCTCGTTGGCGCGCTCGTCTACGTGGGCAAGGGGCGTTTCCCGCCCGAATGGGTCGGCGAGGTGCTCGAACGGCGCGAGCGCGCGCTCGCCGCGCCCACTTTTCCTGCCGCCGGGCTCTATTTCTGTGGGGTCGAGTATCCGCCAGGGCTGGGCGTGCCCGAGCGGATCGTGCGCCGGCCCGAATTCGGCTTGGACGAGGAAGTGGATGTCCCAAAATCCTGACCCCCAAAATTCAAATTCTGCCCCCCCCCGCCGCGTGCGCGTGAAGATCTGCGGTCTGACGCGCTCCGAGGACGTGCGGGAGGCTTGCCGGCTGGGCGCCGATGCGCTCGGTTTCGTCTTCTATCCGCCCAGCCCCCGGGCGGTGACGATCGCGCAGGCCGAAGCCCTGCTTGCCGAAGTGCCCCCCTTCGTCACCACGGTGGGGCTCTTCGTCAATCCCACCCCGGACGAGGTGGAATCGGTGCTCGAGCGTGTGCCGCTCGATCTACTGCAGTTCCACGGCGACGAGCCGCCCGAGTTGTGCCGGCGTTTCGCCCGGCCTTATCTCAAGGCGCTGCGGGTGCGCCCGGGGCTCGATCTGCTAGAATTGGCGCGATGCTATCCCGACGCGAAGGGGCTGCTGCTCGATGCCGACTCCGCCGTATGGGGCGGCAGTGGCCGTGCTTTCGACTGGAACCTGATCCCGCCCGGTCTGCCGTGCCCCGTGGTGCTCGCCGGCGGCCTCACGCCCGAGACGGTGGCCGAGGCGATCGCGCGCGTGCGACCCTGGGCCGTGGATGTCTCGAGCGGCGTCGAGGCGGCCAAAGGAATCAAATGCCCGCAGAAGATGGCGGCCTTCTTCGCCGCCGTGACCCGAGGAATGCGCTGATGGATTATCACTACCCGGATGCCCGGGGCCATTTCGGCCCCTACGGGGGCGTCTACGTGGCCGAGACGCTCGTGCCGGCGCTCGAGGCGCTCGCCCAGGCCTATGAGGAGGCCAAGCGCGACGCGTCTTTTCGTGCCGAGTTCGAGGATGAGCTCAAACACTACGTCGGCCGCCCCAGCCCCATCTACCACGCCAAACGCTGGTCGGAGACGTTGGGTGGGGCGCAGATCTATCTCAAGCGCGAGGACCTGAACCACACCGGCGCGCACAAGATCAACAACTGCATCGGCCAGGCGCTGCTCGCCCGGCGCATGGGCAAACCGCGCGTGATCGCCGAGACCGGCGCGGGGCAGCACGGCGTAGCCACCGCCACGGTGGCGGCGCGCTACGGCATGCGCTGCGTCGTCTATATGGGCGAAGAAGACGTGCGCCGGCAGGCGGCCAACGTCTATCGCATGAAGCTGCTGGGGGCCGAAGTGGTGCCGGTCTCCTCCGGTTCGCGCACGCTCAAGGACGCCCTCAACGAGGCCATGCGCGACTGGGTCACCAACGTGCACGACACCTTCTACATTCTCGGCACCGTCGCCGGGCCGCATCCCTATCCAGAGATGGTGCGCGACTTCCAGTCCGTCATCGGCAAAGAGTGCCTGTGGCAGATGCCCGAGCTCATCGGCCGTCAGCCCGACTACGTGATCGCCTGCGTCGGCGGCGGCTCCAACGCCATCGGGATCTTCTACCCCTATCTGCAGCATGAATCGGTGCGCCTGATCGGAGTGGAAGCGGCCGGCGAGGGGATCGAGACGGGGCGGCACGCGGCCACGCTCGTGGCCGGTCGCCCCGGCGTGCTGCACGGCAACCGCACCTACCTGCTGCAGGACGAGCACGGCCAGATCCGCGAGACGCATTCCATCTCCGCCGGTCTGGACTATCCCGGCGTGGGGCCGGAGCATGCGCTCCTCAAGGATCTGGGGCGCGCTGAGTACGTGGCCGTGACCGACGACGAGGCGCTGGCGGCCTTCCACGCGTTGTGCCGTTACGAGGGCATCATCCCCGCGCTCGAATCCTCGCACGCGCTCGCCTATGCGGCCAAGCTCGCGCCGAGCCTGCCGCGCGAGACGGTGCTGCTCGTCAATCTCTCGGGGCGCGGCGACAAGGACATGCACACCGTGGCCGAACGCTCGGGCATTCGCTGGTGAACGAGGAGCGTCCCATGAACCGCATCGATTGCACCTTCGCCCGCCTGCGCGAGCAGGGGCGCAAGGCGCTCATCCCTTTCGTGACGGCGGGTTTTCCCTCGGTCGAAACAACGCAGGCGCTCTTGCCGGCGTTGGTGCGCGCCGGCGCCGACCTGATCGAACTGGGGATCCCTTTCTCCGACCCCATGGCCGACGGCCCCACCATCCAGGGTGCGAGCGAACGGGCCTTGGCGCAGGGTATGACGCTTGCGCAAGTGCTCGACTTGGTGCGCGACTTTCGCCGCATGGATGCCGACACGCCCGTAGTGCTGATGGGCTACGCCAATCCGATCGAGGCGATGGGCGAGGAGCGCTTCGTGGAGGCGGCGCGCGACGCCGGCGTCGACGGCGTGCTCACCGTCGATTATCCGCCGCAGGAGGCGGAATCCTTCGCCGCGCGGCTGCACGAAGCGGGGCTGCACCCCATCTTTCTGCTCGCGCCCACTTCCAAACCAGAGCGGGCCGACGAGGTGGCACGGCTCGGCGGCGGCTACGTCTATTACGTCTCGCTCACCGGCGTGACGGGGGCCGGTTCCCTCGACGTGGCCGAGGTGCTCGCGCGCATTCCCGCCTTGCGCGAGCGCACGGGGCTTCCCATCGCGGTGGGCTTCGGCATCCGGGATGCGCACACCGCCGCCGAGATCGGCGCGGCGGCCGACGCGGTCGTCATCGGCAGCCGCTTGCTCGAAGCGATCGAAGGCGCTGCACATGCCGACGAGGCGTGCCGGCGGGCGGAGGAATTCCTGCGCCCGATCCGCCGGGCGCTCGATGAAGGAGTGGCGCCATGAGCTGGCTCGACAAGATCCTGCCGCCGCGCATCCGGCGTGAAGTGAGCGGCGCGCGCCACAGCGTCCCCGAGGGGCTGTGGACCAAGTGCGAAGCCTGCGACGAGGTGCTCTACGCTGCCGACCTCGATCGCGAACTGCGCGTCTGCCCCAAATGCGGCCATCACCACCGTATCCGCGCCCGTGCCCGGCTCGAGGCGCTGCTCGACCCCGAAGGGCGAGTGGAGATCGGTGCCGAAGTACGTCCGGTGGATGCGCTGAAATTCAAGGACAGCAAACGCTACACCGACCGGCTCAAGGAAGCGGCCAAGGCCACGGGCGAGAGCGAGGCGCTCATCGTGCTCGCCGGGCACCTAGAGAACCTGCCGGTGGTGGCGGCCTGCTTCGAGTTCGAGTTCATGGGCGGCTCCATGGGCTCGGTCGTGGGCGAGCGTTTCGTGCGCGGGGTGCGCCACGCCATCGAGCATCGCTGCGGCTTCGTGTGCATCGCCGCAAGCGGCGGCGCGCGCATGCAGGAAGGGGTGCTCTCGCTCATGCAGATGGCCAAGACGAATGCCGCGCTCACGCAGCTCGCCCAGGCACGGCTGCCCTTCGTCTCGGTGCTCACCGATCCGACCATGGGCGGGGTGTCGGCCAGTTTCGCCTTCATGGGGGACGTGGTCGTGGCCGAACCGGGAGCGCTCATCGGTTTTGCCGGGCCGCGCGTCATCGAGCAGACGGTGCGCCAGACTCTGCCGGAAGGGTTCCAGCGCGCCGAGTTTCTGCTGGAGAAGGGGGCGCTGGATGCCATCGTCGATCGGCGCCAGCTGCGGCCGTGGCTCGCGCGTACCTTCTCTCTGCTGGGGCTGCGCCCGCACGAGGTGGCATGACGCAGACTTCCGCCCTGGATCGCTGGCTGGAGAAGCTCGAAGCGCGGGCAGCGAGCCATGTGATCGCCCTGGGGCTCGAGCGGGTGCGGGCGGTGCTCGATCGCCTGCCGGTTGCGACTGGGGCGGTGCTCATCACCGTGGCTGGAACCAACGGCAAAGGGTCGACCTGCGTGCTGCTCGAAGCGATGCTGCGCGCCGGCGGTTACCGCGTCGGTTGCTACACCTCGCCACATCTGCTGCGCTACAACGAGCGCGTGCGCCTCGACGGTCAGCCGATCGGCGACGAAGCCCTGCTTTCCGCCTTCGAAGCCGTAGAGGCAGTGCGGGGCGACGTGCCGCTCACCTATTTCGAGCACGGCACGCTGGCGGCCTGGGTGGCCTTCTGCCGCGAACCGCTCGATGCCATCATCCTGGAGGTCGGGCTGGGCGGGCGGCTCGATGCCACCAACGTCTTCGATGCGGATGCCGCGATCCTCACCGGCGTGGCGCTCGACCATCAGGCCTGGCTCGGGCCGGACCGGGAGGCGATCGGTCGTGAAAAAGCCGGCATCTTCCGCTCCGGACGTCCGGCCATCGTCGCCGATCCGGTGCCACCGCGCTCGGTGCTGGAGACGGCCGCTGCGCTCGGTGCCGAGCTCTACCGCCTCGGGGTGGATTTCGGCTACGACGGCGACCGCCAGCAGTGGCGCTGGTGGTCGCGCACGGCGGGCAACCGCGGCGGTCTGCCCTATCCGGCGCTGCGCGGAGTCAATCAGCTGATGAACGCCTCCGCGGCCCTGATGGCGCTCACCTGCCTGCGCGATCGTCTGCCGCTGGCGATGCAGGCGGTGCGCGAGGGCCTGATGACGGTGGAACTGCCGGGGCGCTTCCAGGTGCTGCCGGGCCGCCCGAGCGTGATCCTCGACGTTGCGCACAATCCGCAGGCCGCGGCCGTGCTCGCCGAGAACCTCGCCGCCATGCCGGGCTACCGGCGCACGCTGGCGGTGGTCGGCATGCTCGCCGACAAGGACGTGGAAGGGGTGGCGCGCGCGCTCGTCCGCCGGATCGATGCATGGTTCGCCGCCGGTCTGCAAGGCTCGCGCGCGCTCACGGCCGGGGCGCTCGCCGCGCGCTTGGAGTCTGCGGGCGTGGTGCCTGGGGAAACGTTCGCCTCGGTGCCCGAGGCGCTTGCTGCGGCCAGGGCGCAGGCCAAGGACGATGATAGAATCGTCGTGTTCGGCTCTTTCCTCACGGTGGCCGAGGCGCTGCGTGCGCTGCACGTCCAGGACACGGAAGCACGGTGACGACCCAGGAAGACACTCTCGAGCGGTTGCGCAAGATACGGCGGCGTTTCGTCGGCGCGATCGTCCTGCTGCTCGCGGCGCTCATCACCCTACCCTTGGTGATGGAGAAAAAGCCCAAGGGGCAGAAAGCCCCGGTCGAGGTGCGGATCCCCGCGCGCGATCAGGTGCCGGCGACCGTGCCGCCGCCCGCAGCCGTTCCCGACCCGACCCAGACGGCCGGCCCCGAAGGAACACCGCCCCCGGAAGCCGAACTCGCCGAAGCGCCCGTACCGGTTCCTCCCTCATCCCCTCCGGCCTGGCAAGAACCTGCTGCCAAACCAGAGCCGCCGCAATCGAAACCGGTGGCGTCTCTCCCGCCGCGACCGGAAGCGAACGTGGCGGCGGCCAAACCCGCCGCGCCGCCGGAATCCCCCAAACCGGTGCCCGAACCCAAACCGGCGCCTACCGTCAAACCCGATGCCCTGCAGGAGAAGGCGCGCGCGCTCGCGGCCCTGGAAGGGGCGCTGAAACCGGGACAGAAGCTGCCGGGCTACTGGGTGGTGCAGGCGGGTGCCTTCCGCGACGAGGCCAAGGCGAAACAGGTGGCCGGGCAGCTGCGCGGCGCCGGGCTCGATGCCTTCGTCGAAGGAGGCGCCGACGGGTGGTACCGCGTGCGCATTGGTCCTTTCGTGAGTGAAGCCAAGGCGCAGTCAGCCAAGGCGATCGCCGAGCAGCAGCGCCTGAGCCCGCGCGTCGTGCATGTCGCTTCACCATGAATGAGTTCGATTACGCGGTATTCACGGTGATCGGCATTTCGCTCCTCGTGGGCGCCTGGCGCGGCATCGTCGCCGAGCTGCTCTCGCTGGCGGCCTGGGTGCTGGCGATCGGTCTGGGGTGGGCGTTCGGCTGGCCGATCGGCCGGGCGTTCTATGCAGGTTGGTTCGCCGATCCCTTGCTGCAGCGCATCTTCGGGTTTGCGACGATCTTTCTTGCCGTCTTCATGCTGGCGGCGTTGGTACGCTACGCTTTGCGTGAGGTCCTGCACGCCATCGGGCTGGGGGGCGTGGACCGTCTGCTCGGTGCCATCTTCGGTGTGCTGCGCGGAGCGGCCGTGGTGTTGTTGTGTGCGGCGGTGCTGCTGGCGGTCGGTGCCCAGGAATCCCCTTGGTGGCGACAGGCGCGCACGGTGCCGTGGATCGTCGTGGCCTTGCAGCGCCTGGAGCCTTGGCTGCCGCGAGGTTTGATCGAGAAATTGCCTTTGCCTAGGGAGATCGTTTGAATGTGCGGAATCATCGGGGTGGTCGCCCATCAGCCGGTCAATCAGCTCCTCTACGACGGCCTGATGGTATTGCAGCACCGTGGCCAGGACGCCGCGGGTATCGCCACCGGCAGTGACGACCGCTTCTACATGCACAAAGGGCCGGGTCTGGTGCGTGACGTCTTTCGCACGCGCAACATGCGCAGCCTCGTGGGCAACTGGGGCATCGGTCACGTGCGCTATCCCACGGCGGGGGATGCCTGCAATCCGGCCGAGGCGCAACCTTTCTACGTCAATTCGCCCTTCGGGCTGCTGCTCGCGCACAACGGCAACCTCACCAACGGCGAGGCGCTCAAGCGCGAGATCTTCGAAACCGACCTGCGCCACATCAACACCAATTCCGACTCCGAGATTCTGCTCAACGTCTTCGCCCACGAGCTCGCGGCCGCCTCCAAAGGGGCGCGGCCGGACGACGAGGCGGTGTTCGCGGCGGTGCGGGGCGTGCATCGGCGCTGCCGCGGCGCCTACGCGGTGGTGGTGATGATCGCCGGTTACGGCCTGCTCGCCTTCCGCGATCCCTACGGCATCCGTCCGCTCGTCTTCGGCCGCAACGACACGTCCTCTGGAACGGAGTGGCTGGTCGCCTCCGAATCGGTCGCGCTCGACACCCTGGGGTTCCGTCTCGTGCGCGACGTCGCCCCGGGCGAGGCGATCCTCTTTGGCATCGACGGCACCATGCGGGCGCGCCAGTGCGCCGACGAGCCGGTGCTCGCCCCCTGTCTCTTCGAATTCGTCTATCTGGCGCGGCCCGATTCCGTGATCGACGGGGTGTCGGTCTATGAGGCGCGGGTGAAAATGGGCGAATACCTCGCCGAGCGCTTCCGCACCCGTTATCCGCACGCACGCATCGACGTGGTGATCCCGATTCCCGATTCCAGCCGACCGGCGGCGCTGGAGATGGCCACCCGCTTGGGGCTACCCTACCGCGAAGGCTTCGTGAAGAACCGCTACATCGGCCGCACCTTCATCATGCCGGGGCAGACGGTGCGCAAGAATTCCGTGCGCAAGAAACTCAACGCCGTACATCAGGAATTCCGCGGCAAGCGCGTGTTGCTCGTCGACGACTCCATCGTGCGTGGCACCACCAGCCGCGAGATCATCCAGATGGCGCGCGACGCCGGTGCCGTGGAAGTCTTCCTCGCCTCGGCCGCCCCGCCCGTGCGCTATGCCAACGTCTATGGCATCGACATGCCAAGCCGCCGCGAGCTCATCGCCGCCTATTGCGACGAGGAGGAAGTGCGCCGCCAGATCGGCGCCGACGGCTTGCTCTATCAGGAACTCGAAGATCTCAAGCGCGCCATCCAGAGCGTCAACCCGTCGATCCAGCGCTTCGAGTCCTCTTGCTTCGACGGCTGCTACATCACGGGCGACGTCACGCCCGAATACCTTGAACGGATCGAACGGCGCGGCGAGGATTCGGTCGCTTCACGGGAAGGGGAGGAAGGCGCCGGCGCGGCGCAGCTCGACCTCAACCTCCCGCTCGACCAAGATGCATGAAAGGACGGTGATGGACGACGGTAAAGGACTGGGCACGCGCGCGGTGCGCGACGGCGTGCTGCGCAGCCAATTCGGCGAGCATGCCGAAGGGCTCTATCTCACTTCGAGCTTCGTCTTCGCCGACGCGGCGCAAGCCGCGGCGCGCTTCCTCGAGCAGGAAGAGGGCTATACCTACAGCCGCTTCACCAATCCGACGGTGAGCATGTTCCAGGAGCGGCTCGCAAGCCTTGAAGGGGCCGAAGCCTGCATCGCCGCGGCTTCGGGCATGGCGGCGATTCTGTGCACGGCCATGGCCTTCGTCTCCCAGGGCGAGGAAATCGTGGCCGGGCAGGGACTCTTCGGCGCTACGCACCAGCTCTTCTCGGCCATCCTGCCGCGCTTTGGCATCACCACGCGCTTCGTCGATCTGAACGATGCCACGGCGCTCGAGTCGGCGCTCACGCCACGCACCAAACTCGTTTTCTGCGAGACGCCCAGCAATCCCCTCGTGCAGCTCGTCGATCTGGCCGCGCTCGCCGAACGGGCACACCGCGCGGGGGCCTTGCTCGCGGTCGACAACACCTTCTGCACCCCCATCGGGCAGCAGCCGCTCGCCCTGGGGGCGGATCTCGTCATCCATTCGGCCACCAAGTACCTCGATGGCCAGGGCCGGGTGCTCGGCGGAGCGGTGCTCGGCGCGCGTTCCCTCATCGACCTCGTCTATCGTTTCCTGCGCACGGCGGGGCCGAGCCTTTCGCCCTTCAATGCCTGGGTGCTGGTGAAGAGCCTGGAGACACTGCCGCTGCGGGTGCGGGCGCAGAGCGAGGCGGCGCTCGCGCTCGCGCGCTGGCTCGAGGGGCATCCGAACGTGGCGCAGGTGCTCTATCCCTGGCTCGAATCGCACCCGCAGCACGCGCTCGCCCGGCGCCAGCAGAAACTGGGGGGCGGCGTGGTGAGTTTCCGCGTGCGCGGCGGACGCAGCGAGGCTTGGCGCGTGATCGATTCCACCCGGCTCTTCTCGATCACCGGCAACCTCGGCGACGTCAAATCCACCATCACGCACCCGGCAAGCACCACGCACGGCCGGCTGGCGCCGGAAGTGCGGCAGGCGATGGGCGTGGGCGAAGACCTGCTGCGCCTCTCGGTCGGCCTGGAAGAGGTCGAAGACCTGCAAGCCGACCTCGCCCGCGGGCTGGATGCGATCGGCGGCTGAGGCTTCAGCCGGTGGCGAGATTCAGAGGTTCCCCGGATGCGAGCGGCACCGATTTGTCGTAGAGCGTCTCCGGGGCGATGTCCAGTCCTCCGGGCCAGCAGACGGTGCCGAGCCCAACGTGGGCCAGCCGAAATTCGTCCCACCGTTTCAGGCGGGTAAAAATGCCACGTTCGAGATAGGGACGGGCGTCGAAGAGGCGATGGCTTCCGTCGTCGAACCAGAGCTCGAGCGTGAAGTTCTCGTGCGGGATGACGCGGACGACCGATTCCATGGCAGAACCTCAACGCAAGGGGTCGATGGGAAAAAGAGCTTGACCGTTGATGGCGAGTTCCCAATCGGCCAAGAGATCCTCTCGATGGATCTCGATCCATGCTTGGACGAGCCTGGCTTTTGCCGCAGGAAAATCCCCACTCAACAACGAGCCGTCGATGATGGAGAAAGCGGCTTCCATTCCCTGGTATTTTGCATGGATGTGGGGAAGCTTGTGCCGCTCGTCGTCAAAAAAGTACATGTTGATGATGATGCCATAGAAGAGGCTGATCGTCGGCATGGTGCGCTCACGAGTGCTCCACTCTGGCCGGCGTCACGCCGTGCCAAGTGGCGCCGTCGGGGCCGATCTCCAGCCAGCGGGCGGTGTCGTGCCATTCGGGCAGCACCCAGCGCTCGCGTGGCTCGCCTGCGATCGCATAGTGGTGCACGGCGCAGCGGTGGGTGTGGCCGTGCAGCAGCACCGCGGGGCGGCAGGCTTCGAGCCAGCGGCGGACTTCTTCCTCATTGACGTCGATCGGCGCCTCCAGCTCCCCCTGGTAGGCGCGGCTCTGCTCGCGCGAGCGCTGGGCGAAGGCGATGCGCGCCGGTAGCGGCTGGGCGAGGAAGGCAGCCTGGGCGGCGGGCTGCCGTGCCTGGGCGCGCCAGATCTGATAGGCGTGATCGTCGGTGCAGAGCAGATCGCCGTGGGTGAGCACGAAGGCGATTCCGGCGATCTCCACCGTCACCGGGTCGGGCAGCATCTCCCAGCCGGCGCGCGCGGCGAAGGTCTCGCCTACGAGAAAATCGCGGTTGCCGGTGAGAAAGTAGAACGCGGCCCCGCGTGCACGGGCGGCGGCGCAGGCGTCGATGAGCGTCTCCACCACCGGGTGCGTCCAGTCGTCGCCGATCCAGTATTCGAAGATGTCGCCCAGGAGGAAGATGGGTTCTTCGGCCGGGCGCTGCGCGAGCCATTCGCGGAAGGCGTGCAGGCGCGGCGTATCGCGGTCGATGTCGAGGTGCAGGTCGGAGACGAAAGCGGCGCGCGGCAGGCGCAGGCGCGGCGCTTCGAACGCCGGCAGCGCCATCACCGGATCACCTCGGCGTGCTCGATCACCACCGGTTCGAGCGGCACGTCGCGGTACGGGCCGACGGCGCCGGTCTTCACCGACTTGATGGCGTCGACCACGTCCATGCCCTGTACGACCTTGCCGAAGACGCAGTAGCCCCAGCCCTGGACGGTGGGGGCGCGGTAGTCGAGGAAGTCGTTGTCGGCCACGTTGATGAAGAACTGCGCCGTGGCCGAATTCGGGTCCTGGGTGCGGGCCATGGCCACGGTGCCGCGAAGATTCTTGAGACCATTGTCGGCCTCGTTGGGAATGGGGGCACGGGTGGGTTTCTGCTTCATGTCGGCGGTGAGCCCGCCGCCTTGGATCATGAAGCCGTCGATGACGCGATGAAAGATGGTGCCGTCGTAGTGGCCGCTCTCGACGTAGGCGAGAAAGTTCTCGACGGTCTTGGGCGCTTTGGCGGCGTCGAGTTCGAGCACGATGTCACCGCGGTTGGTGGCGAGTTTGACTTGCACGGCTTGGGCTCCTTGGGCGAAGGAAAGGGGGGAGAAGGTGCAGGCGAAGAGCGCCGCGAGCAGGGCGCGGCGCCAGGGGTTCATGCGGGAAGCGGTCTGCGGCATGGGAAGGTCCTGTACGAAGACGGCTGGGCAAGGATAGCAGATTCGCGGCGCGCGTCTGGACGAGGGCTAGGGTGATGCGTCCCCCTCGGTCGGAGAGGGGGGATCGAAGCCTGCCGCCGCGTCCGTTGTCAGCGCCTCATTGCGTCTCGCCGGTGAAGAACTCGCGCATGCGGTCGAACCAGGATTTGCTGCGCGGGTTGTGGCGCTCGGCATTCTCGCGGGCGATCTCCTCGAATTCGCGCAAGAGTTCTTTCTGCCGCTCGGTGAGATTGACCGGTGTCTCTACCACCACGTGGCAGAGCAGGTCGCCCACGCCCTGGTTGCGCACGTTGCGGATGCCTTTGCCGCGCAGGCGGAAGACCTTGCCCGTCTGTGTGCCCGGCGGGATGCGCAGCTTGGCGATGCCATCGAGCGTGGGGACGTCGATTTCGCCGCCCAGCGCCGCGGTGGTGATGGAGATGGGCATCTCGCAGTGCAGGTCGTCGCCCTCGCGCTGGAAGATGGGGTGGGGCTTGATGCGGATCTCGACGTAGAGATCGCCCGGCGGGCCGCCGTTGATGCCGGCTTCTCCATAGCCGCTCTGGCGCAGACGCATGCCGGTGTCGATGCCGGCGGGAATCTTCACCTCCAGCGTGCGCGTTCGCCGCACGCGTCCGGCGCCGCCGCAGTCGGGACAGGGATCGGCGACGATACTGCCGCTGCCGTGGCATTCGGGGCAGGTCTGCTGAATGGAGAAGAAGCCTTGCTGCATGCGCACCTGGCCGACGCCGCCGCAGGTGGGGCACACCCGTGGCTGCGTGCCGGGGCGCGCGCCGGTGCCGTGGCAGGTGTCGCAGGTCTCGGTGGTGGGGATGCGGAGGGTCTTGGTGGTGCCGTGGGCGGCCTCTTCGAGCGTGATCTCGAGCTGGTAGCGCAGATCGGCGCCACGATAGACCTGGGAGCGGCCGCGCCGGCCGCCGCCGAAGAGGTCACCGAAGATGTCGGAAAAGGCCTCGGCGAAGTCGTCGAATCCGGCCGCCCCAGCGCCCGCGGCCGCGCCATCGACGCCGGCGTGCCCGTAGCGGTCGTAGGCGGCGCGCTTTTGCTCGTCGCTCAGCACGTCGTAGGCGCGCTGGATTTCCTTGAATTTCTCTTCGGCCTCTTTGTTGCCGGGATTGCGGTCCGGGTGGTATTTCATCGCCAGGCGCCGGTAGGCCTTCTTGATCTCGGCCGCCGTCGCTTCGCGGCTCACCTCGAGGATCGCGTAATAGTCTTGTTGTGCCATCGTCTCGCCCGTGTGGAATCATGATGAAGCCGAGCCCGGCCGGAAGGGTCCGACGCGGGCTCGGCTTTCAGGGTGCAGGGCAGGGCCGGTCAGTGTTTCTTGTCGTCCTTGACCTCGGTAAACTCGGCGTCGACCACGTCGCTGTCGCCCGCGCGCTGGCTCGACGAGGCGCCGGCGCTGCCGGTCGCGCCACCCGCTTCGCCGCTACCGTAGAGGTGCTGCGACATCTCGGCGCTCGCCTGCCCGAGCTTGCGCATCGCAGCCTCGATTTTACCCTTGTCGTCGGATTTCATCGCCTCTTCGGCTTCCTTGAGGGCCGCTTCGATTTTCTCCTTGTCGTCGGCCTTCACCTTGTCGCCGAGCTCTTCCAGGCTCTTGCGCACCGAGTGGATGAGCGCGTCGCACTGGTTGCGCGCCTCGATCAGCTCGCGCAGGCGACGGTCTTCCTCGGCGTGCGCTTCGGCGTCGCGGATCATCTGCTTGATCTGTTCTTCGCTGAGGCCGGAGTTCGCCTTGATGGTGATCTTGTTCTCCTTGCCGGTGGCCTTGTCGCGGGCCGACACGTGCAGGATGCCGTTGGCGTCGATGTCGAAAGTGACCTCGATCTGCGGCACCCCACGCGGCGCAGGCGGAATCCCCTCGAGGTTGAATTCCCCGAGCAGCTTGTTGTCGCGCGCGAGTTCCCGCTCGCCCTGGAAGACGCGGATGGTGACGGCCGTTTGGTTGTCCTCGGCGGTGGAGAAGATCTGCGTCGCCTTGGTCGGGATGGTGGTGTTCTTGGGGATGAGCTTGGTCATCACGCCACCGAGCGTCTCGATGCCCAGCGACAGCGGCGTGACGTCCAGAAGCAGCACGTCCTTGACTTCCCCTTGCAGCACGCCCGCCTGAATGGCGGCGCCGATGGCGACGGCTTCGTCGGGGTTGACGTCGCGCCGCGGCTCCTTGCCGAAGAATTCCTTGACTTTCTGCTGCACCTTGGGCATGCGGGTCTGACCGCCGACGAGGATGACGTCGTCGATGTCCGAGACCTTGAGCCCGGCATCCTTGAGGGCGATGCGGCAGGGTTCGAGCGTCTTCTCGATGAGGTCGTCGACCAGCGCCTCGAACTTCGCCCGGGTGATCTTCATGGCGAGGTGTTTCGGGCCGCTTGCGTCCGCCGTGATGTAGGGGAGGTTCACCTCGGTCTGCTGGCTCGAGGAGAGCTCGATCTTGGCCTTCTCGGCCGCTTCCTTGAGCCGCTGCATCGCCAGGGGGTCTTTCTTGAGGTCGACGCCCTGTTCCTTCCTGAACTCGTCGACGATGTAGTCCATCAGCCGGTTGTCGAAGTCTTCGCCGCCGAGGAAGGTGTCGCCGTTGGTGGAGAGCACTTCGAACTGGTGCTCGCCGTCGACTTCGGCGATCTCGATGATGGAGATGTCGAAGGTGCCACCGCCGAGGTCATAGACGGCGATCTTGGAGTCGCCCGGCTTCTTGTCCATGCCGTAGGCGAGCGCCGCGGCGGTGGGTTCGTTGATGATGCGCTTGACGTCGAGCCCGGCGATGCGGCCGGCATCTTTGGTGGCCTGGCGCTGGGCGTCGTTGAAGTAGGCCGGCACCGTGATGACGGCTTCGGTCACTTCCTCGCCGAGATAGTCTTCGGCGGTCTTCTTCATTTTGCGCAGGATCTCGGCCGAGACCTGCTGCGGCGAGATCTTCTTGCCGCGCACTTCGACCCAGGCGTCGCCATTGTCGGCGCGCACGATCTTGTAGGGCATCAGTTTGATGTCCTTCTGCACTTCCGGGTCGTCGAACTTGCGGCCGATGAGGCGTTTGACGGCGTAAATGGTGTTGGCGGCGTTGGTGATGGCCTGGCGCTTGGCCGGGGCGCCCACCAGGATTTCGCCGTCTTCGAGATAGGCGACCACCGAGGGGGTGGTGCGCGCACCTTCGGAGTTCTCGATCACCTTCGGCTTGCCGTTTTCCATTACGGCCACACAGCTATTGGTGGTGCCGAGGTCGATGCCGATGATTTTTCCCATGATGCGTTCCTCTCGTTTGAATGCGGTTGAAGTTCAGATGGCGGCGAGGAGCCGGTTTTTCAAGAGGAGGCGCCCTGCTCGCCGCCCTTGGTACTTTCCGGTTCGGACTTGGGCTTGGCGACCATGACGAGCGCCGGGCGCAGTACGCGTTCGTGCAGCAGATAGCCTTTTTGCAGGACTTGCACGACGGTGTTGGGCTCGGCCTCGCTCTCGATCATGCCCACCGCCTGATGCAGGTGGGGGTCGAATTTTTCGCCCTGCGGATCGATCTGGCGCACGTTGGCGCTCTCGAAGGCGTTTTCGAGCTGGCGCAGGGTGAGTTCCACCCCCTGGCGCAGGGTTTCCAAAGTCTGGTTGGGTGTGCCGAGGGCGGCCTCGAGGCTGTCTTTCACCGGCAGCATGGAGGCGGCGAAGCGCTCGCTGGCGAACTTGCTCGCCTTGGCGACTTCTTCCTGGGCGCGGCGGCGGACGTTTTCCGCCTCGGCCTTGGCCCGCAGCCAGGCATCGTGGTGTTCGGCGGCTTTCTGCTCGGCGATGCGCAGCATCTCTTCGAGGCTGGGCATCACGTCGGTTTTTTCTTCGTTGGCATTGGCCGTGCTTTCGTTCGCACTGGCTGCCTCGGGGGTTTGAGGCTGATCGATCGGTTCGGTGCGTCGGGTTTCTTCGGTCATGCCTGTTTGCTCCGCAGATAGGGGTCGTCGATCCATTATGGGGGCGGGAGCGGGGGATTTCAAGGAGATTTTTCCCATTGCCTCAAGCCGTACAATGGGCGACTGAACCAGGAGAGGAGGGCACATGGGAGAGGGATTCGCGCTGGTCCTGCCGGATTTCGCCTTGATCGTGCTGGGGGCGCTGCTCGCACGCCGGGTGATGGTGCAGCCGGAATTCTGGAACGGGGTGGAGCGGCTGGTGTATTTCGTGCTCTTTCCGGCCATGCTCTTCCGCTCGCTCGTCCATGCGCCGATCTTGGGCGCGGATGCCGTGGCCCTGGTGGGAGCGGCGGCGGTCACGGTGATTGCGGGCTTTGCCCTGGGGTGGATGCTGCGCCGCGCGATCGACCCGGATGCGGTGCGGGCGGCCTCGCAGATCCAGTGCGCCTATCGCTTCAACACCTATATCGGCATGGCGCTCGCGGGGCAACTGGCCGGGGCGAGCGGCTCGGCCCTCATGGGGGCGCTGTGCGGCTCGATGGTGCCGCTGGCGAACGTCTTGGCGGTGGGCTCCATGAGCCGGGGAGGGGTTCGGGCCACCGTGCGGGCGCTGCTCACCAATCCCCTGGTGTTGGCCACCCTGGCCGGTGCCGCCTATCACGCGGCGGGTCTGCCGTTGCCCGCGCCGGTCGATACGCTGCTGGGGCGCCTGTCATCCGCGGCGGTGGCCATGGGGCTCCTTGGCGTGGGGACGGCCTTGCGCCTGGATCGTTCCTTCGTCAAGCCAGGGGCGTGGTTCATCGTGTTCATCAAGCTGTTGGCGCTGCCGCTCGTCGCCTGGGGGTTGGCGCAGTGGTGGGGGATCGAGGGTTTGGCGCGCCAGATGCTGATCCTCTTTGCGGCGCTGCCTTCTGCGAGTTCGGCCTATATCCTCGCAAGCCGCCTCGGGGGCGACGCGCCGGCCGTGGCGCGGCTCATTTCGCTCACCACGCTGGCCTCGGCCTTGACGCTGAGCGTGATCCTGGGGTGGCTGCGATGATTCGGCGCTGACGCTCAGCCGGTGCGCACGAAGTTGTCGCGGTGGATGAGCTCGGGTTCGTCCACGTGGCCGAGGCGCTCGGCGATCTGGTTCGAGGGCAGGCCGAGGATGGCCCGCGCCTCGGCGGCGCTGTAGTTGATGAGACCGCGGCCGATCTCCCGCCCTTCGGGGTCGAGACAGGCGACGGCGGCGCCGCGCACGAATTCGCCTTCCACGCGGGTGACGCCGACCGGCAGCAGGCTCTTGCCCTGGCGCAGCGCCCGGGCGGCCCCCGCGTCGACGTACAGTCTGCCGGCGAGTTTGAGGTGGTCGGCGAGCCACTGCTTGCGCGCCGCGAGCCGGTTGCGCTCGGCGTAGAGGAGCGTTCCCAGCGGTTCGCCATGTGCGAGGCGCACGATCACCTCGGGCTCGCGCCCGGAGGCGATGACGGTGTGCGCTCCGCTCTTGGCGGCGCGGGCGGCGGCGCGGATCTTGGTGATCATGCCGCCCTTGGCGATGCTCGAGCCGGCCCCGCCGGCCATGGCGGCGTAACGCGGGTCTTCGGCGTTGCCCTCGGCCACGAGCTCGGCCTCGGGATGGAGGCGCGGGTCGGCGGTGTAGAGCCCTTGCTGGTCGGTGAGGATGAAGAGGGCGTCGGCATCGATGAGGTTGGTCACCAGCGCGCCGAGCGTGTCGTTGTCGCCGAACTTGATCTCGTCGGTGACGATGGTGTCGTTCTCGTTGATGATGGGTACCACGCCCAGATCGAGCAGGGTCTTGAGGGTGCTGCGGGCGTTGAGATAGCGCGTGCGATCGGCCAGATCGGCGTGGGTGAGGAGGATCTGGGCCGTGTGCCGCCCGTGGGGGCGGAAGGCGTGCTCGTAGGCGTCGACGAGTGCGGCCTGGCCGACGGCGGCCGCGGCCTGCAGCATGGGGATTTCCTTGGGACGCTTGCGCCAGCCCAGGCGCTGCATGCCGGCGGCGATCGCCCCCGAGGAGACGAGGCAGACGCGCCGCCCTTCCTCGAAGAGGCGGGCGATCTGCTCTGCCCAGCCGCGGATCGCCTCGTGATCCAGGCCGCGGCCGTCGGCGGTGACGAGCGCGCTGCCGACCTTGACCACGAGGAGCCTGGCGGTGGCGAGCGCTGCGCGGCGGTCAGGATGCGTCATGCTCGGTCTCGTCGCGGTCGTCCAAGACGTCTTCCGGATCCTGCGGCGCGGGCGCTTCGGCTTTCATCGCCTCGAGCGCTTCCTGCACTGCGTAGACGAGCGCCTGGCAGCCTTCGCCGGTGGCGGCACTGATGGCGAAATGGCGCGGCGCGGGGCCGTAGGTGTCGAGAAACGCGGCGATGCGGGCTTCGCGCTCGTCCTCAGGGATGAGGTCGATCTTGTTGAGCACGAGCCAGCGGGGTTTGGCCGCGAGCGCTTCGTCGTAGCGGCGCAGCTCTTCGACGAGCGCGTGCGCGTCGTGCACCGGGTCGGCCTCCGGGTCGAGCGGGGCGAGGTCGATGAGGTGCAGCAGCAGGCGCGTGCGCTGCAGGTGGCGCAGGAAACGGTGACCGAGCCCGGCGCCTTCGCTCGCCCCTTCGATCAGGCCGGGGATGTCGGCGACGACGAAGCTGCGGTTCACGTCGGTGCGCACCACGCCGAGGTTGGGGTGGAGCGTGGTGAACGGATAGTCGGCTACCTTGGGCCGCGCGGCGGAGACGGCGCGGATGAAGGTGGATTTGCCCGCGTTGGGCAGCCCCAGGAGCCCCACGTCGGCGAGCACGCGCAGTTCGAGGCGCAGCAGGCGGTGTTCGCCCGGCTCGCCGAGCGTGCGCTGGCGCGGGGCGCGGTTGGTGCTCGATTTGAAGTGCAGGTTTCCCAGCCCACCGCGGCCGCCTTTGGCGATGAGCGCCCGCTCGCCCGGCCGGGCGAGGTCGGCGAGGAGCTCGCCGGTCTCGTCGTCGAAAATCAGGGTGCCCACCGGCACGCGCAGCGTCATGTCCTCGCCGGAGGCGCCGTAGCAGTCGCTGCCGCGGCCGTTTTCTCCGCGTTGGGCACGGAAGAGGCGGGTGTAGCGGTAGTCGATGAGGGTATTGAGGTTTTCGTCGGCCTCGAACCAGATGCTGCCGCCGCGTCCGCCGTCACCGCCGTCGGGCCCGCCCTTGGGGATGAATTTCTCGCGGCGGAACGAGGCGCAGCCGTCGCCCCCTTTGCCGGCAATGACTTCGATGCGGACTTCGTCGATGAATTTCATGGGTCTTCCAAAGAGGGAAAGCCTCACCCGGTACGCCGGACGAGGCTTTCCTCAGGCCGCAGGGGCGGCGCGGTGAATCAGGCTTCGAGCGGCCGGATGGTGACGTAGCGGCGCTGCTTCGGCCCTTTGACGGTGAATTCGACGATGCCGTCTTTCAGGGCGAAGAGCGTGTAGTCGCGCCCGACGCCGACGTTGTCGCCGGCGTGGAACTGGGTGCCGCGCTGCCGCACGATGATGTTGCCGGCGATCACGAATTGGCCGCCGTAGCGCTTCACGCCGAGCCGTTTCGATTCGGAGTCGCGGCCGTTACGGGAACTGCCGCCCGCTTTTTTGTGTGCCATGGTGGTTGTCCTCGCGCAAGGGGATCAGGCTTCGATCGCCTGGATGTGCAATTCGGTGTAGTTTTGCCGGTGGCCTTGGTGCTTTTGGTAGTGCTTGCGGCGACGCATCTTGAAGATGCGCACTTTGGGGTGCCGGCCGTGGGCGACGACCGTGGCCTTCACGCGCGCGCCTTCGAGCACGGGCGTGCCGATTTTCACCGAATCACCTTCACCGGCCATCAGGACCTGGTCCAGGGAAATTTCGGCGCCCACTTCAGCAGGTATCTGTTCTACTTTGATCTTTTCGCCGACGGTGACGCGATACTGCTTGCCGCCGGTTTTTATGACCGCGTACATGGCGCTGCTCCGAAAAAGGGTATGAGAGAACATGAAATTATAACGATGGGAGTGCGCACGGTCAAGCAAGGTTTCGTCTGCGTTAGACTATCGCTCGTCGAACCCATGATTCGTGCTTGCGAGGTCTGTCCATGTGCCAGCTGCTCGGCATGAACTGCAACGTTCCCACCGACATCTGCTTTTCCTTCACCGGCTTCCGCGCGCGGGGCGGGCGCACCGATCACCACCGCGACGGCTGGGGGATCGCCTTCTTCGAGGGGCGTGGCGTGCGCGTCTTCCTCGATCCGCAGCCGAGCGCCGATTCGCCGATCGCCGAGCTCGTGCGCCACTACCCCATCCGTTCGCTCAACGTGATCGCCCACATCCGCAAGGCCACGCAAGGGGTGGTGCGGCTGGAGAACACGCACCCTTTCGTGCGCGAGCTGTGGGGCCGCTACTGGGTGTTCGCGCACAACGGCAACCTTCTCGACTACGCGCCTCGTTTGAGCGGACGTTTCCTGCCCGTGGGGGATACCGATTCGGAGCGGGCTTTTTGCCACCTGCTCGATACCTTGGCGCGGCGTTTCCCCGATGGGCCGCCGACGCCGGCAGCGCTCTTCGCCACGCTGCGCGAGACGGTGCGGGAGATTGCCGCGCACGGGGAATTCAACTTCCTGCTCTCCAACGGCGAGCGGCTCTATGCGCACGCTTCGACCCGCCTGTGCTACCGGGTGCGCCAGGCGCCCTTTGCCGCGGCGCATCTGTGCGACGAAGACCTGACGATGGACTTCAGCGAGGTGACCACGCCGCAGGACCGCGTGGCGGTGATCGCCACCACGCCGCTCACCGACAACGAAACCTGGACGCCGATTCCGCCGGGGACGCTGGTGGGCTTTTGCGAGGGGGCAGTGGAGGAGAGGGCGCAGTAGCGGCGCCGGAAATGGTACAGTCTGCGCCCGATGAGGGAGGGGGAAGGGCGCCGCGTCAGCGCCGGCGCGAAAACCGAACGTAACGATGATCATCCTGCAATGACGTACAAATCGCATTTGCTCTGGGCCGTGTTGGCCGGCAGCGCCTCGTGGGCGGCAGTGCAGGTGGTGCCGCTGCCAGGGGTGGGGCGGCTGCCGGTGGGCGGGGCGAACGAGTTCATGCTGTGGATGGCGGCGGCGGTGGTCGGAGGGCTCTTCCCTGACGTGGATCACCCGCATTCGCGCATGGGGCGGGCGATGCCGCTCGTGTCGTGGCTGGTGCGCTGCATCGCCGGGCATCGGGGGCTGACGCATTCGCTCGCGTTTCTCGCGCTGGTGGGCGGAGGGCTCTTTTGTTTCGTGTCGATGCCGATCGGCCTGGGGTTCGCGGCGGGCTACGCCTCGCACCTTTTTGGCGATTTCCTCACCGACGGCGGGATCCCCCTATTCTGGCCGTGGCGCCGGCGGGTGGGTTTTCGGCTCTTCGCCAATGGAGGGTTCGCCGAGGCGGCCTTGAACGTGGTGGCGAGCAGTGCGGCCTTCTATGCGTGGTGGCATCTGCATTGACGATTTCGGAGCGAAGAATGGAAGACGAAGGGCGCAAGATCGTGGCCGTGCTCGCGCCGCTGCCACGGCGGCTTGCCGCCGCCCTCTACGAGCTGCTGCTCCTGGGCGGCATCGTGGGGGTCGGATTCATGCTGCCGTGGATCCTGATTGGAACGGTCTGGGGGAGGATCGCTTCTGGCGGTTGGCTTTTCCTGCACCTTTTCATGCTGTTGGGCGCCTATTTCGTCGGTTGCTGGTGGCGCCTGGGGGCGACGCTGGCGATGCAGACCTGGCGCCTGCGGCTGGTCCAGTGCAACGGTGCGCCCCCGGGCCTGCGGCGCTGCCTGTGGCGCTACCTGCTCTGCTGGCCTTCGTGGTTGACGGGGCTTGGGGTGCTATGGGCCTTCGTCGATGCCGAGGGGCAATTCTTGCATGACCGCTTGGCAGGCACGCGAGTCGTGCTGCTGCCACCGAAACGATGAGGAGCAAACCATGACGGAAAACCTGATCCGACGCGAAGATTACCGGCCGCCGCAGTGGTCGGTGCGCGAGGCGTGGCTCTCCTTTGCGCTCGACGAGGAAACGACCGAGGTGCGGGCGCGGCTGCACTGCGTGCGCGGCGAAGGGGTGAGCGAAGAGGAACCGGTCGTACTCGATGC
The DNA here is from genome assembly GCF_054823945.1 of Tepidiphilus sp. HLB4. Taxonomy (NCBI): domain Bacteria; kingdom Pseudomonadati; phylum Pseudomonadota; class Hydrogenophilia; order Hydrogenophilales; family Hydrogenophilaceae; genus Tepidiphilus; species Tepidiphilus sp. HLB4. Next base: position 57,654 of record NZ_JSYB01000019.1, read on the forward strand.
CGAGGAGCTCGAGCTCGTCTCGGTGACGCTCGATGGCGAGCCGCTGTCGCCGCTGGCCGGACCGGGTGAACGCGGGTTCGTGTATGACGCCTCCAGCCTGCGGCTCTACGGCGCACGCGGCCCCGAGGCGTGGGTAGAGACCGTGGTGCGCATCCATCCGGCGCGCAACACGGCGCTCTCGGGGCTGTACCGCTCGGGCACGGGGCTTTTCACGCAGTGCGAGGCGCAGGGCTTTCGCCGCATCACACCGTTTCCCGATCGGCCCGACGTGATGGCGCGTTTCCACGTGACCCTGGAAGCGGACGAGGCGCGCTATCCGGTGTTGCTCAGCAACGGCAATCTGCAGGAGACGGCGCGCTTGCCCGGCGGAAGGCATCGCGCGGTGTGGGTGGATCCTTTCCCCAAGCCGTGCTATCTCTTCGCGCTGGTGGCGGCCGACCTGCAGGCGCTCGAGCGGGAAGTGGCGCTGGCCGACGGGCGCCGGGCCTTGCTGCAGGTGTGGGTCAAGGCCGAACACTTGCCGCGGGCGGATTGGGCGCTGGAGTCGCTCCAGGCGGCGCTGCGCTGGGACGAACGCCGCTTTGGCCGCGTGCTCGATCTGGACCGCTACATGATCGTGGCGGTGTCGGATTTCAACATGGGGGCGATGGAGAACAAGGGGCTCAACATCTTCAACACGAAGTACGTGCTGGCGAGCCCCGAGACGGCCACCGATGCGGACTATGCCGCGGTGCAGGCCGTGGTGGGGCATGAGTACTTCCACAACTGGACGGGCAACCGCATCACCTGCCGCGACTGGTTCCAGCTCACTTTGAAAGAAGGGCTCACGGTGTTCCGCGAGCAGGAATTCAGCGCCGACCAGCTGGCCGAGGCGGCTGGGCCCGAACGGGCGGCGTCGGCCCGGGCGGTGAAACGCATCGAGGACGTGCAGACGCTGCGCACGGCGCAGTTCCCCGAGGACGACGGGCCGATGGCGCATCCCATCCGCCCGCAGGCGTACCGGGCGATCGACAATTTCTACACCGCCACCGTGTATGAAAAGGGCGCCGAGGTGATCCGGCTGCTGCACACCTTGCTGGGAGAAAAAGGCTTTCGCGCCGGGATGGACCGTTACTTCGAGCGCTACGACGGTCGGGCGGTGACCTGCGAGGATTTCGTCGCGGCCATGGCCGAGGCGAACGGCGTGGATCTGACGCCGTTCCTGCGCTGGTACGAACAGGCGGGCACGCCGCGGCTGGTGGTGGAGGAAGACTGGGACGGCCAAGCGGGGCGCTACGGGCTGCGCCTGAGGCAATTCACTCCGCCTACGCCGGGACAGCCGGAGAAAGGGCCGGTGGTGCTGCCCATCCGCCTGGGGCTGCTCGGTGCCGACGGGCGCGACCTGCCGCTCGTGCTCGCCGACGAGCGCGATGCCGTGCCCGAACCCGAGGCGCCGCCAGCCGGAGGGATGCGGCCGATCGCGCCGCGCGACACCGCGGTGGGGGCGAGGACCCGCCTCTTCACCCTGACGGGGGAGACGCTCGCGCTCGAATTCGTCGGTCTGCCGCCAGGGCCGAAGCCGGTGCCTTCGCTGCTGCGCGGGTTTTCGGCACCGGTGCGGCTGATGCTCGATGAGCCGGACGAGGCGCTGCGCCACCGCATGGCCTACGATTCGGACGCCTTCAACCGCTGGGATGCGGCGCAGAGCTGGGCGCAGCGCCAGGTGCTGCGGCTGGCGCGGGGTGAAGCCGAGACGCTGGACGAGGGGTTCGTCGCGTCCTGGAGGCAGCTTCTCGCCGACGAGTCGCTCGATGCGATGTTCCGCGTCAAGGCCGCGGCGCTTCCCAGCGAGCGCTGGTTGCTGGAGGCGATGACGCCGGCCGACCCGGTGCGCCTGCGTGCCGCCCTCGTGCGCGCCTCGCTCGCGCTCGCCCGGGCTGGAGCCGAGCTGTGGCCCCGCTGGCGGGATTCCGGAGCCGCTCGCCCCTACCGCTACGATCCGCTGGAGGCCGGCCGGCGTGCACTCGCCGCGTTTTCCTGGCGCATGGAGGCGCTGCTGGGTGAGGACGAACGCTGCTCGCGCACGTTTGCCGTCGCCGACAACCTCACCGAGCGGCTGGCGGCGCTCGATGCCGCGCTCGCGCATCCCGACGAGTCGGTGGGCGAGGCGCTGCTCTCCGCCTTCGAGGCGCGCTACGCCGACGACGAGCTGGTGCTCGACAAATGGTTCGCCCGCCAGGCGATGCGCTGGTCGTGGCACGCTGCCCCGGGGGTGGTGCTTGCGCGCGTGCGGCGTCTGACCGAGCATCGGGCGTTTCGCTGGACCAACCCGAACAAGGTCTATGCCCTGGTACTCAATTTCTTTGCCAACAACCTTGCCGAAGCCTGCGCCGCCGGCGAGCTGGCCTGGGCCTTTTGGCAGGAGGCGGTGCTGCGGCTCGATGCGACCAACCCCATCGTGGGATCGCGCCTGGCCCGGACGCTGGAGCGCTGGCGGCGTTGGGCCGAACCCTATCGTGCGTCCTTCGCGCCCGTGCTGGAGGCGACCCGCCGCCAGGTCCGTTCGACCGAGGTGCGCGAGATCCTCGATCGCATGGCCGACGGCGAGGTCGGGGCGCCTTGAGGTAGAATTCGCCCTCACGTTTCTGGTGCCGCGGCCGGGGTTCTCCCGGCGCGGTGAAACGGGAAAGCGGTGCGCTGGAGTGCTTCCGGCAAAGCCGCTGCTGCCCCCGCAACGGTAGGCGAGTGCGGGCGCGCCGAAACGCCACTGGGCTCTTTGGGCCCGGGAAGGCGGCGCGTCAAATCTCGCAAGCCCGGAGACCGGCCAGAAACGCAGGGCGCAGGCGAGGTGCTCGCCTGCGGTGGGCTTTCCATTCGGGCCGGCGGGGTGGCCGGCCGAGGGGAATCATGTGAATCGCTTCGTCAAATCTTTGGCGGCCGCGCTGCCGCCGAGCCTGCTTTTGTCGTCTTTTTCTTTTGGAGTCGAGGCCCAGGAGGCGCTGGAGCCGGTGGTGGTCACGGCCACGCGGCAGCAGACGCGGGTCTCCGAGATCCTTGCCGACGTCACGGTGATCGAGCGCGAGGAGATCGAGCGCGCGGGGGGCGAGACCGTGGTCGACCTGCTCGCCCGCCAGCCCGGCATCCAGATGACGCGCAACGGGGGGCCTGGGACGTCGGCCAGCCTCTTCGTGCGCGGGACGCGTCCCGACCAGACCAAGGTGCTGGTCGATGGCGTCCCGATCAACTCGCTCGACCTGGCCGGTTCGCCCCTGCGTTTCCTGTCGCTGGCCGATGTCGATCGCATCGAGATCCTGCGCGGACCGGCTTCGACCTTGTACGGGGCGGATGCCATCGGCGGCGTGATCCAGATCTTCACCCGGCGCGGTGCGCCCGGCCTCTCGGTCGATGCCTTCGCGGGCTATGGCTCGTACGACACGGCGCAGGGCAGCGCCGGGCTGTCGGTGGGCAACGAGCTCGTCCGGCTGCGGGCGGACTTCCAGCAGAGCTATAGCGGTGGCTTCTCCGCCATGAAAAATGCCTCGGGGCAGGACGCGGACGACGATGCCTACCGCAACCGCGGCGGTACCGCCTCGCTCGTGCTCACGCCGCTCGCCGGCCACGAGATGGGCTTCGTGCTGCGACAAAACCAGGGTCGGGCCCACTACGACGAAATCCCGCCGACGAGCCAGTTCAACGACTACGAGGAGTTTCGCACGCAGCAGTGGCAGGTCTATACGCGCAACGCCCTCACCGACGCTTGGACGAGCACCTTGCGCATCGGGCACGCTCTGGATTGGCACAAATACGTCTCCTCCTGGCCCAGCCGGATGCGCACCGAGAACGACGAATACAGCTGGCAGAACGACGTGGCCCTGCCGCTGGGGCGGGCGATGCTCGCGCTGGAGCGCTTCGAGCAGAACGCGCCGTTAGGGGACGAGTCCTCGAGCGAGGAATCCATCGCCATCAACTCGGCCGTGGCCGCCTGGAGCGCCAACCTCGGGCCGCACCGCTGGCAGCTGAGCGCGCGGCATGACCAGCATTCGACTTTTGGCGGCGAGGATACCTACGCGCTCGCCTACGGCTATCAGATCGCCCGCGAATGGCGAGCGCACGCGAGTCTGGGGACGTCATTCAAGGCGCCTTCGCTCTACCAGCTCTTCGACCCCTATTCCGGCAATCCGCAGCTGGAGCCGGAAAAAGGGCGCAACCGTGAAGTCGCGCTCGTCTGGGAACGCGGCCAGCAGTCCGCCTCGCTCACCTATTATTACAACCGGGTGAGAAATCTGATCGACTGGGTGCCGACCGACACCTGGGGCGGACGCTACATCAACGTCGGCAAAGCGCACTTCGAGGGGGTGACGCTCGCCTGGGAGGGGACTGCGGGTGCCTGGCAGTGGCGCACGAGCTACGACTGGCTGCAGGCGATCGACGAGACCACCGACAAAGCGCTCGCGCGCCGGGCGCGGCACAGCGCCACCGCGTCGCTGTGGCGCCAATGGGGCGCGTGGGACGCCGGCCTCGAATGGGTGGGGATGGAGCGGCGTCCGGAAGCCGCGACGGCCGGCGGCGGCGAGCTCGGCGCCTATAGCCTCTTCAACCTCGTGGCGAGCTATCGTTTCGCGCCGGATTTGAAGCTGGAGGCGCGCATCGACAACCTCTTCGACAAGGACTACGAGAGCGTGCGCGGCTACAACACACCGGGACTGAGCGCTTTCGTGGGGTTGCGCTACACGCCGCGCTGATGTCGGTTCCCGTCAGATCTCGAGGTTGTCGATGAGCCGCGTGCTGCCCAGGCGCGCGGCGCCGAGCACGACGAGTTCCTGCTCGCCCGGTGCGGGCGGCTGCAGGTCGGCGCGGCGGCGTACCGTGACGTAGTCCGGCTGCCAGCCGTGGGCGGCAAGTTCGGCCATCGCCTCCGTTTCCAGCCGAGCATGGTCGGTGGCCCCGGCGCGCACGGCCTGGGCGATGCGCGTGAGCACGCGGTAGAGGCGCGGGGCTTCGGCACGCTCGGCTTCTGAGAGATAGGTGTTGCGCGAGGAGAGTGCAAGGCCGTCGGGGGCGCGCATCGTCTCGCCGGCGACGATCGTCACCGGCAGGGCGAGCTGGCGCACCAGGTTGCGCAGCACCATGAGCTGCTGGTAGTCCTTCTTGCCGAAGAGAGCGACTTCGGGCTGCACGATGCCGAAGAGCTTGGTGACCACGGTGGCCACACCGCGGAAATGCCCGGGACGCACGGCGCCTTCGAGGATGTCGGTGTGCTCGGGCGGAGGCGCCACGGTGTAGGTTTGCGGTTCGGGGTACATTTCCGTTTCGCTGGGGGCGAAGGCGTGGCGCACGCCTTCGGCGGCGAGCAGCTCCAGGTCGCGCGGCAGGGTGCGCGGGTAGCGCTCGAAATCCTCGTTCGGGCCGAATTGCAGGCGGTTCACGAAGATGCTCACCACCACCGTGTCGGCGAGCGTCTTGGCCTGGCGCACGAGGGCGAGGTGCCCTTCGTGCAGGCAGCCCATGGTCGGCACCAGCGCCACGCGTCCCAGGGAGGGCCGCAGGGCGCGGACTTCGGCCACGGTCGTGAGCGGTGCAATCGTGGTCATGGCAAGCCTCTAAAGCCTCTAGTAGCAGTGTTCCGGGGCGGGAAACGTCCCTTCCTTCACTTCGCGCACGTAGGCGCGCACCGCTTCCTCGACCGAATCGCGGCCGGTGAGAAAATTCTTGACGAAGCGCGCCTTGCGCCCGGGGTAGATGCCCAGCATGTCGTGCAGTACCAAGACCTGGCCGTGGCACTCAGGCCCGGCGCCGATGCCGATGGTGGCCGTGCGCGAAAGTTTGGCGCTGATCTCGGCACCCAGGGTACGCGGGGCCATCTCGATGACGAGGAGTGTCGCTCCGGCTTCTTCCAGCGCCAGGGCGTCTTCGAGGAGGCGGCGTGCGTCTTCCTCGCTGCGCCCCTGCACGCGATAGCCGCCGAGCTGGTGCACCGCCTGCGGCGTGAGGCCGATATGCCCGCACACCGGAATGCCGCGTTCGACGAGGAATCGCACCGTCTCGGCCATCACCTGCCCGCCTTCGAGCTTGACCATCTGCGCCCCGGCAGCCATGAGGGCAGCGGCGTTGCGTAGCGCCTGCTGCGGGCTTTCCTGGTAGGAGGCAAACGGCAGGTCGGTGACGACGAAGGCGCGCCGGGCTCCGCGGGCCACGCATTCGGTGTGATAGACCATGTGGGCCATCGTCACCGGCAGGGTGCTCTTTTGTCCCTGTACGACGTTACCGAGCGAATCGCCCACGAGCAGGACGTCGACGCCGGCGCGCTCCAAGAGCGTGGCGAAACTCGCGTCGTAGCAGGTGAGCATGGCGATCTTCTCGCCGGCGGCGCGCATCTCGGCGAGCCGCGTGAGCGTGACGGGCTTGTCGTCCAAGGGTTGGGCGCTCATGACTTCCTCCGTGCAGCGATGGTGCGGGCGATTGTGGCGCATTTCGCCGCGGCGCACAACCCGCGCCGCTCAGGCGTAGCCGAAATACTCGCGGTGGCTGCGCATCTCGCGCAGGCGTTCGAGCACAAGGGCGAAGTCGCCCGATTCGTGGATGGGATCGAGTACCTCCGCGTCCAGGATGAAGAGGGGGGAGGCGTCGTACTCATAGAAGAAGCGGGCGTAGGCGGCGCAGACGTCGGTGAGGTAATCGAGCGAGATGCCGCGCTCGGCCGCCCAGGCGCGGCGCTCGACGCGTTCGGCCAACGTCTCGGGGCGCGCCTGCAGGTAGACGACGAGGTCGGGCTTGGGGAGGTTTGCCGGGACGATCCGCTCCTGGATCCGCCGGTAGAGGGCGTATTCGTCCGCCTCGAGGTTGAGCTCGGCGAAGAGAGTGTCTTTCTGCAGCATGAAGTCGCTCACCACGCGCTGCCCGGCGGCGAGCATCTGGCTCACGCTCGAGAGCGCTTCGAGGCGCTGGAAGAGGAAGTCGAGCTGCAAGGGCAGCGCCCACCGTTCGCGGTGTTGATAGAAGCGGGCGATGAAGGGGTTGCGCTCGGGCGCTTCCAGCGCTGGCTGCAGGGTGAGCGCCTCGGCCAGTTTCTGCGCGAGCCGAGTCTTGCCGCAGCCGATCGGGCCTTCGATGACGAGATAGCGGGCCTTGTCGAGCATGGTCAGGTCGTCCGGAAGGTGAAATAGACGGCGCCGAGCAGACAGCACGCGGCCCAGAGATAGTCGAGCTTGAGCGGTTGCTTCATGTAGAAGACGGCAAACGGCACGAAGACGGCGAGCGTGATGACTTCCTGCATCAGCTTCAGCTGCGGCAGGGCGAGCGCCTGGGCGCCGATGCGGTTGGCCGGCACCTGCAGCAGGTACTCGAAAAAGGCGATGCCCCAGGAGGCGAGCGCGGCGAACCACCACGGCCGGTCGGCCAGATGCTTGAGATGGCCGTACCAGGCAAAAGTCATGAAGAGGTTGGAAGCGGAAAGCAGCAGCGCCGTTTGCAGCCAGAGAGGGGGGTGGGAGAGCGCGTTCATGCGGGATGGGGCAGGAGGCGTTCGACGTCCTGGTCGCTCAGCCGCGCACGCCAGGCCGACAGCGGCCCCAGGCCAGGGGCTTCCAGGAAGGAATCGAGTTCGAGCAGCGGTTCGAGCACGAAGGCGCGCCGATGCAGCCGCGGATGGGGCAGGGTGAGGCGGGGGGTGTCGAGTACGACGTCGCCATAGAGCAGCAGGTCGAGATCGAGCGCACGCGGCGCCCAGCGGTAGGGACGGACGCGGCCGAAGCGCGCTTCCAGCGCGAGGAGTTCGTCGAGCAAGGCATGCGGCGTCAGCGTCGTAGCCAGGCGCGCTACGGCGTTGATGTAGTCCGGCTGCGGCTCGGGGACTTCGAGCGGCGCGGTGCGGTAGAGCGAGGAGGCGGCAACGAGCTGCGTGCCGGGCAATCGCCCCAGGGCGGCGATCGCCGCCCGTACCGTGGTTTCGGCTTCGCCGAGATTGGCTCCGAGCGCGACGTAGGCAAGCACGGGGGTCATGGCGCGTCCGGCGTGGGAGTGACTGCGATCGTCCCGGGTTCGACCGCGTTTGCCTTGCGCGGACGGCGGCGGCGCTTGCGTTTGGCCGGCGGTTCACCGGCACTTCGCGCTTCGCGCAGCAGCGCCGCGCGTTCGGCCTCGTCGCCGTGGGCGAAGCGCTGCCACCAGCGCGGCAATTCTTCCGGCACTTCCCCTGCCTTGGCACGCAGCGAGAGAAAATCCCAACCGGCACGGTAGCGCGGCTGCTCGACGAGGCGGTAGGGGGCCTTACCGGCACGCCGCTCGAAGCGCGGTTGCATCATCCACAGCTCACGGATGTCGCCGGCGAGCTTGCGCGTGATCGCGAGCGACTCGGCCTGCGTCTCCAGTACGGTGTCCATTGCGGCTTCCAGCGCCGGGAAGACCGGTTCGCCCTGGGCCTGACGCCGGCGCCATTCGTCGAGCACGCGCGGCCACAGCAAGGCGGCGAAGCTGAAGGCGGGCGAGGCGCTCTTGCCCTCGCGGATGCGTCGGTCGCTGTCTTCCAGGGCAAGGCGCACGAAGCGCTCGCCGCTCGGATGCGCGAAGACGAGATCGAGCACCGGCAGCAAACCTCCGTGCAAGCCCTCCTCGCGCAGCCGCTCGAGGCAGGCGAGTGCGTAACCCGAGGTGAGGATCTTCACGATCTCGTCGAAGAGCCGCGCCGGCGGAACGTTCTCCAGGAGCGGCGCGAGCCGCCGGATGGGGGCGCGGGCCGCCGGGTCGATCAGGAGGTCGAGCTTGGCGGCGAGCCGTACGGCACGCAGCATGCGCACCGGATCTTCGCGGTAGCGCTGCTCCGGGTCGCCGATCATGCGCAGGGTACGCGCCTCGATGTCGCCCACGCCGTGATGGAAGTCGTGCAGCACGCCGGCCACCGGATCGTAGTAGAGGGCGTTGATGGTGAAGTCGCGCCGCTGGGCGTCTTCGGCGTGCGTGCCGAAGACGTTGTCGTCGAGGAGCCTGCCGTGTGCATCCACCGGGGCGCGCTCGGGATCGACCAGGCCGCGGAAAGTGGTGACTTCCACCGTTTCCTTGCCGTGATAGACGTGCACGATCTTGAAGCGGCGTCCGATGATATGGGCGCGGCGAAAAAGGGCACGCACCTGCTCGGGATGGGCGTCGGTGGCGACGTCGAAGTCTTTGGGCGTGCGCGACAAGAGCAGGTCACGCACCGCGCCACCCACCACGTACGCCTGATGGCCGTGGCGCTGCAGCGTCTCGCACACGAGACGGGCGCCGGGAGAAATGTGCTCGGGCGTGATGCCGTAGCGCGCGGCCGGCAAGACGGCCGGCACCGAAGCGCTCGGTTTGGTGACTTTGGCGATGACTTTTTTGATGAGTTTGCGGATCATGGGTTTCTCAGCACGTCGCGGGCGAGGATTCGCGCAGCGACAAGATGCGCCAGCCGTGGGTAAGGGCGTGCATGCGCAGCCGCTCGTCCGGATCGACTGCGACGGGCTCGTCGACGCGTTCGAGCAAGGGAAGGTCGTTGTGCGAGTCGCTGTAGAAGGTGGTGCGGGAAAAGCTCGTCCACCATAGGCCCAGCGATTCGAGCCAGGATTCGACGCGCGCGATCTTGCCCGCCTGGAAGGCCGGCGTGCCGCGGCAGCGGCCGGTAAACCGTCCGTCTTGCTGCTCGGGGATGGTGGCGATGAGGTGGCAGATGCCGAAGGCGCGCGCGATCGGTCCGGTGACGAAGGCGTTGGTGGCGGTGACGATCGCCGCCACGTCGCCCGCGGCCAGATGCTCGCGTACCAAGGCTTTGGCCGCCGGCGTCATCATGGGTTCGATGACTTCCCGCATGAATTCGGCGTGCAGCGCCTCCAGTGTGCGGCGCTCGTGGCGCGCGAGCGGGGCGAGCTGGAAATCGAGGAAAGCGTGGATGTCGAGCGTGCCGGCCTGATACTGGGCGTAGAACTCGGCGTTCTTTGCTTCATAGAGCTCGGCGTCGACCAGTCCTTTGCGGATCAGGAACTGCGCCCACTCGAAATCCGAGTCGCCGGCAAGCAGGGTGTTGTCCAGATCGAAGAGCGAGAGGTTCACCATCATTCCTTGTTTGATAGACCAGATTCATCCCGAAGCGGTTCCGCCTCCAGCTCGGCGAGCACCTCGCGCGCGAGCGCCACGGTCACGGGACGCTGGCGCTCGAGCGATCGCCGGTCGAGCGCGGCGACGAAAGCGGCCAGGCGCCGCGGGTCGCGTTCGATGCGGTGCAGCACGTAGGTGGCTACGTCGCGTTCCAGCCGCATGCCGCGTGCCTGGGCCCACTGCTGCAGGAAGCCGAGCCGCTGCGCATCGTCGAGTGGCTCGACGTGGAACACCAGGCTCTGGCCGATGCGGGTGCGCAGATCCTCGCGCAGCGCCAGTCGCAGCGGCGGGGCGTCACCGCTCACCACCAGCCGTTGCTTGAGTTCGCGTGCGCGATTGTAGGCGTTGAAGAGCGCATGTTGCAGCCCAGGGGGGGCGCGCTGCACGTTGTCGAGGAGAAGGATCGCCTCGGGCGTCTCCGGCAGCGCTTCGCCGGCGAAATGCTCTGCGGCGAAGTAGTGTACGGGGCGAGCGTGGCGTTGGGCGAACTCGGCGGTGGCGATCAGAAGGTGCGTGCGACCGCTGCCTGAGTCGCCCCAGAGGTAGAGATGGGCGGCGGGCAGGGGATTGCCGTCTCGCGTCTGCACCACGCACTGCAGCGCCGCTACCAGCTCCGCGTTGCGCCCGATGACCGTGCGCTCGAAGGTCGGCACGGTGTCGTCGAAGAAATCGAACACGAGCTGGGTGCTCAAGGGCCTTTCCCCCGACGTCCACGGTAGAGGGTGCTGCGCTTCCATGCCGCGAGAAGATCGCGCAACACCACGAGCAGCACCGCGCCGGTGGGCAGCGCGATCAGCATACCGACGAAGCCGAACCAGTGGGCGAAGGCCATGAGCACGAAGATCACCGCCAAGGGATGCAGCCCGATGCGCTCGCCCACCAGATAGGGGGTGAGCACATAGGTCTCGAGGGCCTGACCGAGGGCGAAGATGATGACCACGGGCAGCACGAGCCCGAGCTCCGGCCCTTGCAGCAGGGTGGCCAAGGTGGCCAGGACCACTCCCGTGCCGTAGCCCACGTAGGGAATGAAGGCGACGAGTCCCGTGATGACGCCGATCGGCAGGGCGAAATTGAGCCCCGCCAGACTCAGGCTGATGCTGTAGTAAAAAGCGAGCGCGATCATCACCGACAGCTGCCCGCGCAGGAATTCGGCCAGCACCTGGTCGATGCCGCGCATCTTCCTTGCCACCGGCTGCTGGCAGTCGCGCGGCAGCAGGCGCAACAACGCGCGGCGCAGGCGCGGCGATTCCACCAGCAGATAGAACATCACCAGCGGGATGAGGGCGAGGTCGATGAGCGTTCCCACGAGCACGGCGCCGCCGCTCTTGAGCTTGCCCAGCAGCACCAGCAGCCAGCTCTGGGCGCTCGCCCAGTGTTCCTTGAGCCAGTCGCGCACGAACTCCGGGTCGATGCGATCGATGTCGACCCCGATGCGCCGCCCCAGGTCCTGCAAGAGCGTGTCGAGCCGGCCCAGCAGGTCGGGCAGCTGCTGGATGAAGACGGCGATCTGGCGCCAGAAAATGGGCAGCACGAGCAGGACGAGGGTCACCAGCACCAGCCCGACGGCCATGATGGTGAGCCAGGCCGCCAAGGATCGCGGCAGGCCCAGGGCGGAGAGCCGGTCGGTGATGGGGCCGCAGATGTAGGCGAGCACCGCGCCGACGATGAACGGCGTGAGCACCGGCAGCAGGGAGTAGAAGAGCAGCGCGAAGAGCGCCGCACATCCACCCCACAGCCAAAATTCTGCACGGGTCGAGGGTGCGCCGTTCATGCGGTATCGTACAATTTTGCGTCGTTCGCCATGTGCGAGGGTTCGGTCGAAACGACCGCCTTGTGATATATAGGTGTCAATTATCGCCGGGAAACCGGAAGCTGAGCAAGAGGAGCCGTTGTGACGGGACTGACGTATCGGGATGCCGGAGTGGATATCGACGCGGGCGATGCCCTGGTCGAACGCATCAAACCCTTGGCGGCGCGCACCATGCGCCCGGAAGTGCTCGCTGGCATCGGCGGCTTCGGCGCGCTCTTCGCGCTGGGTGGGCGCTATCGCGATCCGGTGCTCGTCTCCGGCACCGACGGCGTGGGCACCAAGCTCAAGCTCGCGTTCGCCTGGGGCATGCACGACGGGGTGGGGCAGGATCTGGTGGCGATGAGCGTGAACGACATCCTCGTGCAAGGCGCCGAGCCGCTCTTCTTCCTCGATTATTTCGCCTGCGGCAAGCTCGACGTCGAGGTGGCGGCGCGGGTAGTGGGCGGAATCGCGCGCGGCTGCGAACTCGCCGGCTGTGCGCTGATTGGCGGTGAGACGGCCGAGATGCCCGACATGTATCCGGAAGGCGAATACGACTTGGCCGGGTTCGCGGTCGGAGCCGTGGAGCGCGAGGCCATCCTCGACGGTTCGCGCATCGCCGCCGGCGACGTGCTCTTGGGGCTCGCGTCCAGCGGGGCGCACTCGAACGGCTATTCCCTCATCCGTCGCGTGCTCGCCAAGGCGGGCCATGGGGTGGACGCGGCGCGCGATGCCGAGCTCGTGCTCGACGGCAAGCCGCTGCGTGAGGCGCTGATGGAATCCACCCGCATCTACGTGCGCAGCATCCTGGCGCTGTTGCGCGAGCTGCCCGAGGCCGTCAAGGGGCTTGCGCACATCACCGGCGGTGGGCTCAGGGAGAACGTGCCGCGTATCCTGCCAGAACCGCTCGCCGCGCACATCGATCTGGGCAGTTGGCCCCGGCCGGCGCTCTTTCGCTGGCTGCAGGAGCAGGGCGAGGTGGCCGAGGCCGAGATGACGCGCGTCTTCAACTGCGGCATTGGCATGGTGCTCGTGGTCGCGCCCGAGAAGGCCGGGGCGGCAGAAGGACTGCTGCGGGCGCAGGGCGAGACGGTCTATCGCATCGGCGAGGTGGTGCCGCGGGTAGGGGATGAGCCGCAGGCGCGCATCGTGGGCTCGCCAGCCTAAAACGCCTCCTCCAGCGCCGCAGCCAAGCGCTGCGGCGTGTCCGGCGCAAAGGGGTCGAAGCGGCGCAGCTCGGGCCAGGTTTCGCCGAACTGGCGCAGCCACGTGAGCTGGCGTTTGGCCAGTTGCCGCGTGGCGGCGATCCCGGCGTCGATCATGGCTTCGCGCCTGATCGTGCCTTCGAGGTAGTGCCAGACCTGGCGATAGCCCACGGCGCGCATGGAAGGGTGGGAAAGGGTGAGGTTCGGGCGCTGCCGTAGCCGCATCACTTCCTCGATGAATCCTGCTTGCAGCATCGCGTGGAAGCGCTCGGCAATGCGCTCGTGCAGCCGTGCGCGATCCGTCGGCACGAGCGCGAGCGGCAGCCAGCGGTAACCGTGGGCGGCAGGGGTGCGGCGGGCGTAGCGTGCAGCGAGCGGTTCGCCAGTAAGAAGGACGATCTCGAGTGCGCGCTGGATGCGCTGCGCGTCGGTGGGAGCGAGCCGGGCAGCAGCCTGCGGGTCGAGGCGGGCGAGTTCGGCGTGTAGCACCGGCCAGCCCTCGCGTGCCGCGCGTGCGTCGAGCTCGGCGCGCAGGCGCGGATCGGCTGGAGGAAGGTCGGAGAGGCCCTCCCTTAGCGCCTTGAAGTAGAGCATGGTGCCGCCCGCGAGCAGCGGCAGCCGCCCGCGCGCGAGGATTTCCTCGATGGCGGCGAGCGCATCGGCAAGGAAACGCGCCGCGCCGTAGGCTTCTTCCGGTTCGACGAGATCGATGAGATGGTGCGGCACGCGCGCCCGTTCCTGGGCTGTGGGCTTGGCGGTACCGATGTCCATGCCGCGATAGACCAGCGCCGAGTCGACGCTGACGATCTCCAGCGGAAAACGCTCGGCGAGCCTGAGCGCGAGCGCCGTCTTGCCGCCGGCGGTAGGGCCGAGCAGCCAGGGGATAAGGGGACGGTTGGTGACCTCGCCCTTTGGGGGTGGCGGTATGTGCATTTTCTTTTCTATAGCATAGAATCCGGCCGATTCTCATCCCGCCAGGCCATTTTCGTCGATGAAGATCTTTTCTTCGCTGTTCGCGCGCACCATGCGCTGGTCGCGCCATCCACACGCGCCGTGGTATCTGGCGCTGCTGTCGTTTGCCGAATCCTCGTTTTTTCCGGTGCCGCCGGATGTGATGCTCGCGCCGATGGCCATGGCCGCGCCGCGCCGCGCCTGGGCTTTGGCCTTGCTCACCACCGTGGCTTCGGTGTTGGGAGGGCTTTTCGGCTACGCCATCGGCTATTTCGCGTTCGCGGGGATCCGGCCCTGGCTGGAGGGTTCTTCGTACTGGGAGCCTTATCTGCAGGCAAGGGCATGGTTCGACGCCTGGGGAGCGTGGGCGGTGTTCATCGCCGGCTTCTCGCCGATCCCGTACAAGGTCTTTACCATCGCCGCCGGGGTGGCGCAGATGGCGCTGCTGCCGTTTACGCTCGCCTCGCTCGTGGGGCGCGGCGCGCGCTTTTTTCTCGTGGCGGCGCTGATGCGCTGGGGCGGCGAGCGCATGGAGGCGAGGCTGCACCGCATCATCGACCGGCTCGGCTGGGCGAGCGTGGCGGCACTGCTCCTTGCCTATGCGCTCTACCGCTGGGGGTGGGGCTGAGCGGCCAGAAGAGCTGCGGGCGTTCAGCGTCCGCGCAGGAAGAGGCGGTCGAGCTCGGTGAGGCTCAGTTGCACCCAGGTGGGGCGGCCATGATTGCACTGGTCGCTGCGTTCGGTGCGCTCCATGGCACGCAGGAGCGCGTTCATTTCGGGGAGCGTGAGCGGGCGGTTGGCCCGTACGGCTCCATGACAGGCCATCGTGGCTAAAATCTTATCACGGAAGGATTCGACGGCAAGGCTTTGCGGCAGCTCGGAAAGTTCGTGCAGCAGGGCGCGCACCAAGGGTTCCAGCGCACCTTGGGCGAGGAGCGAAGGGGCCGAGCGCACGGCCAGTTGCTCGGGACCCAGGGCGCCGACGTCGAACCCCAGCCGTTCGAGCGTTTCACGGTGTTCTTCCCATGCAGCATATTCTCGGGCATCGACCGCGAGCACGAGCGGCACGAGCAGGCGTTGCACGCTCGGGGTGCGATCCCATGCCTCCTTGAGCCCTTCGTAGAGGATACGCTCGTGTGCGGCGTGGATGTCGACGAGCACGAGTCCGGCGGCGTTTTGCGCGAGCAGGTAGATGCCGTGCAGTTGCGCCAGCGCGTAGCCGAGCGGCGGGGGGGCGAGGGCGTCGTCGGTGCTGGTGGCAGCCGGCAGGGCGGGAATTTCCGGCGAGCCCTTTTCGGTGCTTTCTGCGACCGGTCGCACGGCCGAGGTGCCGTCCGCTTCCCTCGTTGGGGCAAGGGCCGAGCGGGCGAAGGCGAGATAGGCAGTCTCGGCGGCGGCGTCGTGCAGGCGCGAACCGGCGTCGGCGTCGTGCAGACGCGAACCGGCGGGGGCGCGGGGAGGCGAGGCGGGATAGGGGGCCGGGCGCGAGGCCGGTGCGCCGCTCCGGGAAGGGTAGGGTAGGCTTGGCTGTTGCGGCAGGGGCGCCGTGCCGAGAGATTCGGGGCTCCCTCGCCGATCGGTTTCTTCAGGCGCTTCGAGCGCGATGCGGCTCGGCGCCAGCGCCCGGCGCACCGCGTCGAGCACGAAGCGAAACACCGCCTGCGAATCGCGGAAGCGCACCTCGATCTTGGCCGGATGGACGTTGACGTCGACGAGCGCGGGGTCGATGGTGAGGAAGAGGGCGAAGGCGGGCTGGCGTGATCCGTGCAGGACGTCGGCGTAGGCCTGGCGCAGTGCCTGGGTCAGCATGCGATCGCGCACGAAGCGGCCGTTGACGAACCAGTATTGCGGCGGTCGGCTTTGATCGGCGTGGCGCGGTTCGATCACCCGGCCGAAGAGCCGAGCCGGCCCGGCCTCGGCCTCCACGGCCCGGCTGCGTTCGATGAACGTTTCCCCCAGCAGGGCGGCGAGCCGCTCCTCGGGGGTGCCTGGCTTGAGGTGCAGCACGCTGCGGGCGTTGTGGCTGAGCGCGAAGGCTACTTCTGGGCGCGACAAGGCCACGCGGCGCAGGGCCTCTTCGCAGTGGGCGTATTCGGTGGATTCGCTTTTGAGGAACTTGCGCCGCGCCGGCGTGTTGTAATAAAGGTCGGCGCAGTCGATCACCGTGCCGGATTCCAGAGCCGCCGGGGCGAGTTCGCCGCTTACGGCGTCGAACCGCCAGGCGTGCTCGCTTCCCTGAGCGCGCGAGGTGATCGTCAGGCGGCAGACGGAGGCGATCGCCGCGAGCGCTTCGCCGCGAAAACCCATCGTGGCAATGCGCTCCAGGTCTTCCGCGGTGTGCAGCTTGCTCGTGGCGTGGCGCATGACCGCGAGCGCGAGCTCCTCGCGCGCTATGCCGTGGCCATCGTCCTGGACGCGGACGCGGCGCACGCCGCCCTGCTCGAGCGTCACCGCCACGGCACGGGCGCCGGCGTCGAGCGCATTCTCGACCAGTTCCTTGACGAGGGAGGCAGGGCGCTCGACGACTTCGCCGGCAGCGATCTGGTTGATCAGGGCGTCGGGCAGCAGGTGGATACGGGGCATGGGGCTTGGCGGTAGACGCTACAATCCAAGTTTATCGTGAAGCCGGCGTGAAAGGAGCGGGTGTGCGCAATCTGGTGATCCTCATTTCCGGCCGCGGCAGCAACATGGAGGCGATCGTGCGCGCTGCGATTCCAGGGGCGCGCGTCGCGGCGGTGATCAGCAACCGTCCCGAAGCCGCCGGCCTCGAATTCGCCCGGCGCCACGGCATCGCCACGGCCGTGGTCGATCACAAAGCCCACCCCTCGCGCGAGGCGTTCGAGGTGGCGCTCGCCGCGGCGATCGACGCGTTCTCGCCCGATCTGGTGGTGCTCGCCGGGTTCATGCGGGTGCTGGGAGCGCCCTTCGTGCGCCGCTACGAAGGGCGGATGCTGAACATCCATCCCTCGCTGCTGCCTGCCTTCCCCGGACTGCACACGCACGAGCGGGCACTGCAGGAAGGGTGCTGCGTGCACGGGGCCACGGTGCACTTCGTCACTCCGGCGCTCGATCACGGGCCCATCGTCGTGCAGGCGGCAGTGCCGGTGCTGCCCGACGACACCCCCGAGACGCTGGCTGCGCGCGTGCTCGCGCAGGAGCACCGCATCTATCCGCAGGCGGTGCGCTGGTTCGTCGAGGATCGCCTGCGGCTCACGGCCGACGGCCGCGTCGTGCTGCAGGGAGTGTCGGCCAGCGTGCAAGAAGCGGCCCTCGTCTGGCCGCCATTGGAGTCATGATGTTGAAGAAAATTCTGGTCGTTGTTGGCATGCTCGTTGCGGCATCCGCTTTCGCTGCCGAGTCGCAGCGGCTCGTTTATCGCGTCCTGAGCGGCGAAAGGGGGCTACAGATCGGGCAAGCCGACCTCGCCTGGACGCTGGGCGACGACGGGCGCTACGCCATGACCCTGCAATTACAAACCACCGGTCTGGTCGCGCTGGTCGCCCAGGTCAATGAGAAACGCACGAGCAACGGCACCTGGGATGCGAAGACGGGTTTTCATCCGCTGCACTATGAGCGCCATCGACAGGGTAAGCCGCCCGAGCTGCTCGATTTCGATTGGAATGCCCGCATCGTGCGGACCACGCGCAAGGGGCAAACGAAGGAGCTGCCCCTCACCGATCAGGAGCAGGACTATCTTTCCTTGATGCACCAGCTCGGTTTCTTGCGCCAGAAAGGACCGCGGGAAGGCAAGATCGCCGTGGTCACGGGTAGGCGCATCAAGCAGGCGAGCTATCGCGTCGAACCACAGCCGGAGCGTTTGAAAGTGGACGGCCTGGGAGAAATCCCGGTGCAGCGCATCACGGCACGCACCGACAGCGGCGATTTCGCCATGACCGTGTGGTGGCAATCCGAGCCCGTCTCCCGACCGGTGCGCCTGCTCATCGAGTCCGAAGACGGCGTGTTCGACCATTGGCTGCAGTCATGAGCGCTTCCCGTCGCCGAAAGGCCCCATCGGGCGAAACCGCGCCGCGTGCCCCCTGGCTGACCGAGGCGGTGGCAGCGCTCGCCGAGGCGCTGCGCTTCGAGCGACCGGCCGATGCCGTCTTGTCGCGATTCTTCCGCGAGCGGCCCCACTTGGGGCAGCGCGATCGCGGCGAGATCGCCGAGCGCGTCTATGCCGTATTGCGGCATCGACGCAGTCTGGAAACCTGGGCCGGGCGTACGAATCCGCGCGCGCTGCTGCTCGCCTGGCTCATGCGCGGCGAAGGCTGGTCGCTCGCTCGCCTCGAGCCCTGGTTGGAGAAAGGGGAACGCGCCTGGCTCGCCGAACGCAAGGCGGCCGCGCCCGTGCTCTCGCGCGCCGAGCGGCTCGATGCGCCCGACTGGCTCATCGAGCGGCTCGATGCCGCCTATGGCCCGGCAGAGACCGAAGCGCTGCTCGCGGCTTCGAACCGACCGGCCCCGCTCGATCTGCGCGTCAACTCGTGGCGGACGACGCGCGAGGCGGTGCTCGCTCGGCTTCAGGCCGACGGCATCGACTGCGCGCCAACCCCTTTCTCGCCCTTGGGTATCCGCGTGCAAGGGAAACCGGCACTGCATGCCCATCCCCTCTTTCAGGAAGGGATGTTCGAAGTACAGGACGAGGGAAGCCAGCTGGTGGCCCTGCTCGTAGCCCCCCGTCGCGGGCAGACGGTGGTCGACTTCTGCGCCGGAGCGGGCGGCAAGACGCTGCAACTCGCCGCGGCGCTGCGCAACACCGGCCAGGTCTACGCCTTCGATGTCTCGGCCGGGCGGCTTGCCAAACTCAAGCCGCGGCTCGTGCGCTCCGGACTCACCAACGTACAGCCCATGGTGCTCGCGCATGAGCGCGACGAGCGCCTCGCACGGCTCGAAGGCAAGGCCGATCGCGTGCTGGTCGATGCGCCCTGTTCCGGCCTCGGGACACTGCGGCGCAATCCGGATCTCAAGTGGCGTCAGCACCCGGCGCTGATCGCCGAGCTGCAGGAAAAACAGTGCGCCATCCTCGCGGCCGCGGCGCGCCTGGTGCGCCCCGGCGGCCGTTTGGTCTACGTCACCTGCAGCCTCTTGCCCGAGGAGAACGAGGCCGTGCTCGAAGCCTTCCTCGCGCAGGAGCCGCGGTTCTCCCTGCTCGATCCCTTGCCGCTGCTCTTCAAGGCGGGGGTGCCCGAGCAGATTCCCCGATGGGAGAGTCCGACGGCCGAGGTGCTGGTCGATCGCTTCAGCCCGACGGTGCTGCGCCTGGCGCCGCACGTGCATGGCACCGACGGCTTTTTCGCTGCCGTGCTCGAGCGCGGCACTTCACCCTGATTGCGGTTTCATTCACGAAGGAGGAGTCGCCATGACGCAAGAACGACAATTACCCGCAAAATTCAAATGCCTCATGATCCGCGAAGAGGGCGGGGCGGTGCGCTCCGGCATCGAAGAGGTCGGGTTCGACGTCCTCGATCCGGGCGAAGTGCTCATCCGGGTGGCGTACTCCAGCATCAACTTCAAGGATGCGCTCGCCGCCACCGGCAAGGGCAAGATCATCCGGCGCTTTCCCTGCATCGGCGGCATCGACCTTTCGGGTACGGTGGTCGAGTCGAGCGATCCGCGTTTTCGTCCCGGCGACAAGGTCATCGCCACCAGCTACGACATCGGCGTGTCGCACCACGGCGGCTATGCCGAATACGCCCGCATCCCTGCCGGCTGGGTGATTCCTCTGCCGCAGGGTCTGGATCTGTTCGAGGCCATGGCGCTGGGTACGGCCGGCTTCACCGCCGCGCTCGGCATCCAACGCATGGAAGACAATGGCCTCGAGCCGGAAAAAGGTCCGGTGGTGGTGAGCGGCGCCACCGGCGGGGTAGGGGGCTTTGCCATCCAGATGTTCGCCGGACGCGGCTATCGCGTGACGGCGCTCACCGGCAAGGCACAGGAGAGCGGTTATCTTCAGGGGCTAGGGGCAGCCGAGATCCTGCTGCGCGATACCATCGATTTTGCCGCCACCCGCCCCCTGGAGAAATCCCGCTGGGCCGGCGCCGTGGATAACGTCGGCGGCCCCATCCTGCACTGGATGCTCGCCACCATGCAGCAAGCCGGTACGGTGGCCTCCATCGGCAATGCCGCCTCGCCCAAGCTCGAGACCACGGTCTTTCCCTTCATCCTGCGCGGCGTGAGCCTGCTGGGGGTCGATTCCGGCTACATCGGCTTTCCCACCCGCGGCATCGTCTGGCAGCGGCTCGCCACGGATCTCAAACCGAAGAAGCTGACCGAGATCACGCGCGTCATCACGCTCGACGAACTGCCCGCTGCCTTCGACGACTTCATCGCCGGCCGCGCCAAAGGGCGCACGGTGGTGCGCATCGGCGGCGAGTAAGCCGAGCCCTTTTTGGCCAGAACTCCCTGGTTTCGCCGTTCTGCCGCGAGACCGGGGATTTCCCCTTTGGTACCATGTCTTATAATAGACAACTTTCGCAAGACCGGACGGCATCGCTCCGGAATTTCTTTGTCATCGGGGAGAGGACATGGGCAAGTACCAGGATTTCTACCGTCGCTCGATCGAGGATCGCGACGCCTTCTGGGCCGAACAGGCGCAGTTCATCCACTGGGAGAAAGCGCCCGAGCTCATCTGCGACTACAGCAATCCGCCTTTCGTCAAATGGTTCAAGGGCGGGCTCACCAACCTCTGCTACAACGCCGTCGATCGCCATGCCACCAAGCGCCCCGACGCGCCGGCGCTCATCTACGTCTCCACCGAGACGGGCGAGGAGAAGACTTACTCCTACGGCGAGCTGCAGCGCGAAGTCGAGCGCATGGCGGCGATCTACCGCCGGCTCGGCGTGGAGAAAGGCGACCGGGTGCTCATCTACATGCCCATGATCCCGCAGGCGGCGTTTGCCATGCTCGCCTGCGTGCGCATCGGTGCCATCCATTCGGTGGTCTTCGGCGGCTTTGCCGCCGCCTCGCTCGCCACCCGCATCGACGATGCCCAACCCAAGCTCGTCGTCACCGCCGAAGCGGGCATGCGCAACGGCAACGTCATCCCCTACAAACACCTGCTCGACGAAGCCTGCCGGCTCGCCCAGTTCCCGCCGGAGAAGGTGCTCATCGTCGATCGCGGGCTCGACCCCAACTTCGCCCGCGTCGAGGGGCGCGACCTCGACTATGCGACGCTGCGCGACGAAGTGGGCGAGGCGCGCGTGCCGGTCGAGTGGGTCGATGCCACCCATCCGAGCTACATCCTCTACACCTCCGGCACCACCGGCAAGCCCAAGGGGGTGCAGCGCGACACCGGCGGCTACGCCGTGGCGCTCGCGAGCTCCATGAAGCACATCTTCTGCGGCGGCGAAGGCGAGACGATGTTCTGCACCTCCGACATCGGCTGGGTGGTCGGGCACGGCTACATCATCTACGGGCCGCTGCTCGCCGGCATGGCCACGGTGATGTACGAGGGTACGCCGCTTCGCCCCGACCCGGGCATCTGGTGGCGCATCGTCGAGAAGTACCGCGTCAACGTCATGTTCTCGGCGCCTACTGCCGTGCGGGTGCTCAAGAAGCAGGACCCTTCCTACATGAAGCGGGACCTCTCCTCGCTCAAGCACCTCTTCCTTGCCGGCGAACCGCTCGACGAGACCACCCATCGCTGGATCCACGAAGCCTTGGGCGTGCCGGTGATCGACAACTACTGGCAGACCGAGAGCGGCTGGCCGATCCTCGCCCTGTGCCGCGGGGTGCAGGAAGATCTGCCCATCAAGTACGGCTCGCCGGGTCTGCCGGTCTACGGCTACGACCTGCACGTCTATCGCGAAGACGGCACCGAGTGCGGCCCCAACGAAAAAGGCATCGTCGGCATCGTGCCGCCGCTGCCTCCCGGCTGTCTGGCCACCGTCTGGGGGCAGGACGAGCGCTTCGTGTCGACCTATTTCAGCCTCTTCCGCGAGCCGCTCGTCTATTCCACCGCCGACTGGGGCATCAAGGACGAGAACGGCTACCTCACCATTCTCGGGCGCATCGACGACGTCATCAACGTCGCGGGGCACCGTCTGGGGACGCGCGAGATCGAGGAGGCGATCCAGGCCAATCCGGCGATCGCCGAAGTGGCGGTGGTCGGGGTGCACGACGAGGTGAAGGGGCAGGTGCCGGTGGCCTTCGCCGTGGTCAAGGATCCTTCGCGCATCGCCACGCGCGAGGCGCGCCGGGCGCTGGAAGAAGAGGTCAAGAAGACGGTCGATGAGCTCCTCGGCGCGATCGCGCGTCCACACCGCGTCTATTTCGTGCAGGGGCTGCCCAAGACGCGTTCGGGCAAGATGCTGCGCCGCTCGCTGCAGGCGCTCGCCGAAGGGCGCGACCCCGGCGATCTTCCCACCATCGAGGACGCCCATACCCTCGAGATGGTCGCCGAGGCCATCCGCGAGAGCTGAGCGCCCTGATCGTGCAAGAAAGACGGCGGCGCCGCGTGGCGCCGCTTTTTGCTATGGGTGCTCTTTCAAAAAAAGCGCCTTTCCCGTAAGATCATAGACTTTTCCTGATCCGGACCCCTTTCTTACTGCACGGGAAAACCGGATTTCGCGGGAGCGTCGCACATGTCGCATCTGATGAACACCTACGCCCGTCTGCCCGTGGCTTTCGTGCGCGGCGAGGGCGTCTGGCTCTACGACGAACAAGGCAAACCCTACCTCGATGCGCTCGCCGGCATCGCCGTCTCCACCCTGGGGCACGGCCATCCGCGCCTGGTCGAGGCGATCGCCCGCCAGGCGAAGGCCGTGATCCATACCTCCAACCTCTACCGCATCCCGGCCCAGGAGCGCCTGGCCGACCGCCTGTGCGAGCTCTCCGGCATGGACGAGGTCTTCTTCGGCAACTCGGGGGCGGAGGCCAACGAATGCGCCATCAAACTAGCGCGCTTCTACGGCCACAAGGTGAAGAAGGTCGAAGCGCCAAAAATTGCCGTGATGGAACACGCCTTCCATGGGCGCACGCTCGCCACCCTTTCGGCCACCGGCAACGTCAAGACCCAGCTGGGGTTCGAGCCGCTCGTGCCGGGATTCCTGCGCGTGCCTTTCGGTGACATCGCCGCGCTCACCCGGCTCATTGCCGAAACGCCGGATCTGGTGGCCGTGATGTTCGAGGTCATCCAGGGTGAGGGCGGTATCCGGCTCGCCGATTCCGAATACCTGCGCGCCGTGCGTTCCTTGTGTGACGCGCATGGACTGCTGATGATCTGCGACGAGGTGCAATGTGGCCTCGGGCGTACCGGCAAATGGTTTGGCTGGCAATGGAGCGAGGTGCGCCCCGACGTGATGACGCTCGCCAAGGGGCTGGGCTCGGGCGTGCCCATCGGCGCCTGTCTCGCCGCCGGGCCGGCAGCGGGGCTCTTCGGCCCGGGCAACCACGGCTCCACCTTCGGCGGCAATCCGCTCGCCTGCACTGCCGGGCTCACCACGCTCGACGTGATCGAGACCGACGCCCTGCTCGACAACGCTGCCCGGGTCGGCGGCTACCTCAAGGCGACGCTCGCTGCGCGCCTGGCGCATCTTCCTCAGGTCAAGGGTGTGCGCGGTCAGGGGCTCATGCTCGGCGTCGAGCTCGACCGCCCTTGTGGGGCGCTGGTGCTCGATGCGCTGGAAGCGGGTTTGCTCATCAACGTCACCGCCGAGCGCGTCATCCGCCTGCTCCCGCCCTTGATCCTCGCCATCGAGGAGGCGCAGCAGATCGTCGAGCGCCTGGTGCCGCTCGTCGAGCGCTTCGTCGCGCGCCACTGAGGGGTCGCCATGCCGCCGAAACATTATCTCCAGTTCAAGGATTTCAGCGCCGACGAATACGCCTACCTCTTCGAGCGTACGGCCTGGATCAAGCGCAAGTTCAAAAACTACGAACCCTGGCATCCTCTATTCGACCGTACGCTCGTCATGATCTTCGAGAAGGCGAGCACGCGTACGCGCCTCTCGTTCGAAGCCGGCATCCAGCAGCTCGGCGGTTTCGCGGTCTATCTCAACACGCGCGATTCCCAGCTGGGGCGGGGCGAGCCGGTGGAAGACGCCGCCGAGGTGATTTCGCGCATGAGCGACCTGGTGATGATCCGCACCTTCGAGCAGGAAATCGTCGAGCGCTTCGCCGCCCGTTCGCGCGTGCCGGTGATCAACGGGCTCACCAACGAGTTCCACCCCTGCCAGGTGCTCGCCGACGTCTACACCTACATCGAACACCGCGGCTCCATCCGCGGCAAGACCGTCGCCTGGATCGGGGACGCGAACAACATGTGCCACACCTGGCTGCAGGCAGCCGAAGTGCTCGACTTCACGGTGCACGTGTCCACACCGCCCGGCTACGCGATCGACCCGCAGCTTGCAGGCGTCACCCCCAATGGGCACTACCGCTGCTTCGACGACCCGATGGAGGCTGCGCGCGGGGCGGATCTCGTCACCACCGACGTATGGACCTCCATGGGCTTCGAGCACGAGACCGACGACCGCCTCTGCGCTTTCGCCGACTGGCAGGTCGACGCGGCGATGATGGCCCAGGCCAAGCCCGATGCGCTTTTCATGCACTGCCTGCCGGCGCACCGCGGCGAGGAAGTCTCGGCCGAGGTGATCGACGGGCCGCAGTCCGTGGTCTGGGACGAGGCGGAAAACCGCCTGCACGCGCAGAAGGCGCTGATGGAATATCTCGTGCTCGGCCGGATGGACGGTTGAGGCAGATTTTGGGGATCCGGCGCACCCCGCGTCCGGATCGTGTGCGAACGCTCGATGGGAAAGGACGATGAGCGAAGTCAAGAAAGTGGTACTGGCCTATTCCGGGGGGCTCGATACCTCCGTGATCCTGAAGTGGCTGCAGGACACCTACCGCTGCGAGGTGGTCACCTTCACCGCCGACCTGGGGCAAGGCGAGGAGCTCGAACCGGCGCGGCAAAAGGCGCTCAAGCTCGGCATCAAGCCCGAGAACATCTACATCGACGATCTGCGCGAGGAATTCGTGCGCGACTTCGTCTTCCCCATGTTCCGTGCCAACACGATCTATGAAGGGGAATACCTGCTGGGCACCTCCATCGCCCGTCCTTTGATCGCCAAGCGCCAGATCGAGATCGCCAAACTCACCGGGGCCGATGCGGTGGCCCACGGTGCCACCGGCAAGGGCAACGACCAGGTGCGCTTCGAGCTCGGCTACTACGCCCTCATGCCCGAGATCAAAGTGATCGCCCCCTGGCGCGAATGGGACCTCACCTCGCGCGAGAAGCTGCTCGCCTACGCCGAGAAGGCCGGCATTCCCATCGAGATGAAGCACCGCGAAGGCGGCTCGCCCTACTCGATGGACGCCAACCTCCTGCACATCAGCTACGAGGGGCGGCACCTGGAAAACCCGGCTGCCGAGCCGGAAGAATCCATGTGGCGCTGGACGACGGCTCCCGAGAAGGCCCCGGATGCGCCGCAGTACGTCGAGCTGCAGTTCGAGAAGGGCGATCTCGTGGCCATCGACGGCGTGCGCCTGCGGCCGCACGAGCTGCTTGCCAAGCTCAACGAACTCGGCTCCAGGCACGGCATCGGCCGGCTCGACCTGGTGGAGAACCGCTACGTCGGCATGAAGAGCCGCGGCTGCTACGAAACGCCGGGCGGTACGATTCTGCTGAAAGCGCACCGTGCCATCGAGTCGATTACCCTCGATCGGGAAGTCGCGCACCTGAAAGACCAGCTCATGCCGCGCTACGCCGAGATGATCTACAACGGCTACTGGTGGAGCCCCGAGCGCCGCGCGCTCCAAGCCCTCATCGACGCCACCCAGCAGACGGTCAACGGCTGGGTACGCGTCAAGCTCTACAAGGGCAGCGTCATGGTGGTGGGACGCGACTCGCCCACCGACTCCCTCTTCGACCCGACGATCGCCACCTTCGAGGACGACCGCGGCGCCTACAACCAGAAAGACGCCGAAGGGTTCATTCGTCTCAATGCCCTGCGCTTGCGCATCGCGGCGAAACTCGAAAAGAAACGCGGCGTCTAATTAATATTTAATTTATTTAATTTAACCTATAAATTGGCCGGATCGATGAATCCGGCCAAGCGAGCCTCCCCATGGAAGACACGGTACTTTTTGGACTCACCTTTCCCCAGCTCGAAGACCTGGCCTTCAAGATCCTCGTGCCGGCCTTCATCCTCTACATGATTTTCATCATCGCCAACCTGGCGTGGAAGTCCAAGGCCGGCAAGTACGGTACCCTGTGGCTCTTTCTCGCCCTGGGAATAGGATTCATCGGCTTCATCGCCAAGGGACTGATCCAGTATCTGCTCGGGATCGAGTGATCCCGGGCAGGTCATGCAGCATCACGCACTCATGAGCTGTTCGGCCGGCGCCACCGAGGGTTGCGCCTGGCCGAAATAGCCTTCGGTGTGGATCATCGTTTCCTCTGCACCCAAGGCTTGCACCGCCGCGCTGCAGTCGGCCACGAAGGCCGGGCTGCCGGCGATGAATACGTTGTAGCCAGCCAGCGTCGGAAAAAGCTCGGGCAGGATCTGCGGGATACGCCCGTGCAGCCACTGAGGATCGCGTTCCTGCGTGAGCGTGGCCTTGAAGGTGAAATTGCGGTGCTTGGTCTCCCAATAGCGCATCAGGCCAAGCTCGTAAATGTCCTCTTTCGTCTTTCCTGAATAGAGGAGCGTGACGGGCTTGCGGTAGCCCCGGCGCAGGGCCGCTTCGGTGAGCGCGCGGATCGGCGCCAGGCCCGAGCCGGCTGCCAGGCACAGGACGGGTGTATCCAGCGACAGGTCGCCGATGAAGGTCCCGTAAGGGCCGTTGATGCGCACCATGTCGCCGATCTGCAGGTGATCGTGGATCCAGACGCTGGTCACACCTCCTTCGATGCGCGTGATCTGCAGGGTGATCTCGCCGTCGGGGCGCGGTGCGTTGGCGATCGAATAGCAGCGTGCCGGGATCTTGCCCTCGACATCGCTCAGGGTCACGTATTGCCCTGGCCAGTAGCGCATCGGCTGTCCCAATGGCCGCAAGCGGAATTCGGTGATGCGAGGAGTACGCGGCACGCGGTCGATCACGACGTAGCGCTGGTTCTCCCGCGGCGGAAAGAGTTTGGGTTTTGCGTCGGCCGTGCCCCATTCGATCACCAGCTCGGGCGAGAGGGGCTTGGCCATGCACATGAGGCCGAATCCCTGCTTGCGTTCCTCGGCCGACAGGGCCATGTCGAGCACGACCCCCTGGTCGAAGTGCCCGGAGAGGACCTTGACCTTGCATTCGCCGCAGGCGCCGGCCCGGCAATTGTTCGGCAGCGCATAGCCCGCCCGTTCGAGGGATTCCAGCACGGTCTCGCCGGGGCGGGATTCGATCTGGCGGCCGGAAGGGTGCAGTTTGATGAGAGTACTCATTCGGGTTCGCTCTCTTGAGGGGTGATGGGGTGCCTGGTCGACGAAACCGCCGGTGTCCTTCACGGACCCCGGCGGTCGGTGTGCCTTGGCGCGACCGCCCCTGCAGGCGGCCGCCGAAGCTCAGAAGACCGGGATGATCGAGTCCATGTCGACTTCCGTTACTTCCTGACCTTCGATCCCGACTTCCGGAATGGCAGGGAAGGGGATGCCGTAACGATCCAGCACGCCCTTGAGGTTGAGCATGGCGTTGCGCCAGTTCTCCTTCTTCGCCTCGTAGGTGGGGATGCCGAAGCCAGCGCCGCGCGCCACTTCTTCGCCCTCACGCTGGTTCTTGATGAAGTCGGCGGGCAGGTCCCAGAATTCTTCCGGCGGTTCGAAGAGTACCGCCGAGAGGAAGAGGTAACCGGCGCGGATTTGCTTGGTGACGAGTGCCTTGTCTTCGGCGGCGAGCCGGGGATAGTCGCGCTCCATCAGCGCCATGCAGATCGCCATGTGGCGACCCTCGTCGCGGCCGATATTGCGGAACGCCTCTTTGAACACCAGTTCCCGGCTGTTGTCATGCATCTGCTTGAAAATGGTGGCCGCGGCGATCTCGCCCATGAGGAAGGAGGAGAAGAGCACGGCAAGCGAGTACTTCGGCACGGCATTCTTGTAGCCGTTCCAGTAGCGTCCGCCGTTGTAGTAGAGCCACATGGCGTTTTTCTGCAGGCGCTTGCCCAGGTCGGTTTTGGGCTGGTAGGTGAGCGGATCGTCGTGTCCCAGGAACTTGGTGATCGCCAGGCCGCACATCTGTTCGTGGTTCTGCTCGTCGCGCGTCACCGAGAAGAAGCAGCGGCGTACCGGGTCTTCTTCGTGGTCTTCGTAGGTCTTGATCAGCGCCGAGGCGAAGACGGGAGGCGCGGAAGCGTCGAAGACGGACAGAAGCGTCCACCAATAGGCGATCGCCTCGCGTTCTTCCCAAGAATAGGACTCGACGTCGAGCGTGTCCCAGGGAAGTTTCTTCGGATCCCAAAACTCGCGCTGCGCCGCATCCCAGATTTCCTCCATCTTCTGCGTCTTGGCGTGCCAAGACAGGGGAAAGACGTTCGGCTGCGGGATCTGCGGCGGAAGGTCCATTTGTAGGGCGAGTTTGTCGTGATGAGCCATGGTGTTGCCTCCTCTAGGGTGGATAAAACGTCCATCCGGATCGTTCGCGGATCGGCTTCAACATGATCGAAGCCGTTCGCGTACCGTGAATGTACTGCAGCTTCTCACGGCAGAGTTTGATCTGGATCAAGGAATAATAAAATAAACCGACCGGTTGGTCAAATAATTTTTGCTGAAGTCGCTGCCGAACCTCCCGCTTTTTTGTGCCACAATGAACTGATGCGCGATGACGAACTCTTGGATCTGCTTTCCTCGCCCGAACGGCTGCGCGAGCGCATCGCCGAGCGTCTGCAGCGGACGGCGAATCGGCCTCTTGATCTTGCTGCAGGCGACGAAGGGGCTCGCGAGGTCCGCTGGCCGGCGGCGGTACTCGCCCCCCTGGTGCCCGGCGAAGAAGGGCCTCGAGTGTTGCTCACGCGCCGCACGCCGCATCTCGCCCATCACCCGGGACAGATCAGTTTTCCCGGCGGGCGGGTGGAGCCCGAAGATCCCGGTCCGGTGGAGGCAGCTTTGCGCGAAACCGAGGAAGAGATCGGGCTCGCGCCGCAGCGGGTGCAAGTGTTGGGCGCGATGCCGCCTTACGTCACCATCACGGGCTATCGCATCACCCCCCTCGTCGGCTGGGTAGAGGATCCGGGCGAGCTGCGCCCCGATCCGTTCGAGGTTGCCGAGGTGTTCACCGTACCTTTGTCGCACGTGCTCGATCCGCGCCGCTACGTGCGTCACTCGCTGGAATACGGAGCAGGCCGTCGCCACTATTGGGCCGTTCCCTGGCGGCAGTATTTCATTTGGGGGGCAACAGCGGCCATGCTGCGTATGTTCCTCGAACTAATTCGTGGTAAAGAAGAATGAGCACGACCTCCCAGGTGACAATCGTCACAATTTCGTCGTATGATGAATCCAGTCGCATGGAACCGTTTCACTGACCAGCAAGGAGAGAGGATATGCCGAACAAAGACGTCGTGGTACTGAGCGCCGTGCGTTCCGCCATTGGAACCTTCGGGGGGACTCTGTCGCAGATCGAACCGGCCGAGCTCGCCGGCCAGGTCATGAAGGCGGCGATCGAACGCTCGGACGTCGATCCCAACGAAGTCGAATACGTCACGGTTGGCAACTGCATCCCGACCGATTCGCGCTATGCCTACGTGCCGCGCGTGGCGTCCATCCAGGCGGGGCTGCCGATGAGCTCGGTGGCGATGCAGGTCAACCGCCTGTGTTCTTCCGGTCTGCAGGGGATCGTCACCACGGCCCAGAACATCATGCTCGGAGACGCGGTCATGGGCGTGGGCGGCGGCGTGGAAGTGATGTCGCGCGGAGCCTATCTCTCACCGACGATGCGCAACGGCGCCCGCATGGGCGACACGACCATGATCGATGCCATGGTGGCGGTGCTCACCGATCCCTTCGGCGTCGGCCACATGGGCATCACGGCCGAGAACCTCGCTGTCAAGTGGGGCATCAGCCGCGAAGAGCAGGACGCCTTCGCGCTGGAGTCGCAGCGCCGCGCCGCGCGTGCGATCGAAGAAGGGCGCTTCCGCTCGCAGATCGTGCCGGTGACGATCAAGACGCGCAAGGGCGACGTGGTGTTCGAAGTCGATGAGCATCCCAAGCCCAATACGACGATGGAGAGCCTTGCCAAGCTCAAGCCGGCGTTCAAGAAAGACGGCACGGTGACGGCCGGCAACGCTTCCGGCATCAACGACGCCGCCTCTTTCCTCGTGCTCGCCGACGCCAAGACGGCCGAGCAGAAAAACCTGAAACCGCTCGCCCGCATCGTCGGCTACGCCGTGGCGGGAGTGCCCAACGACATCATGGGCGAGGGCCCCATCCCGGCCACCAAGAAAGCGTTGGAGAAGACTGGCCTCAAGCTCGAAGACATGGACGTGATCGAATCGAACGAGGCCTTCGCCGCCCAGTCGCTGGCGGTGATGAAGGGGCTCGGGCTCGATCCGGTCAAGACCAACCCCAACGGCGGGGCCATCGCCCTGGGGCACCCGGTGGGCGCGACCGGCGCGATCATCGCCACCAAGGCGATCCATGAGCTGCACCGCATCGGCGGGCGCTATGCCCTGGTGACCCTGTGCATCGGCGGCGGTCAGGGCCTGACGGTGATCTTCGAGCGTCTCTGAGTCCCGAGGGCGGGGATAGGGTGGTTCCTGCCCTACCTCCCCGTCGCGGACCGCCGCGCCAGCGCCTCGAGTTCGGCGCGGATGCGGCGGTACTGCTGCCAGCGCTCGGGGCTGATCGCGCCGCGCTCTGCCAGCGCGCGCAGGGCGCATCCCGGCTCGGCATCGTGGCGGCAATCGCGGAAACGGCATTCACCCAGCGCCGGACGCAGTTCGGGGAAACAGGCTTCCAGCGCCTCCAGTGGCACGTGGGCCAAGCCGAAGGTCTGCAGGCCGGGGCTGTCGATGATCCACCCTTGCCGGTAGGGATAGAGCCGCGCCTCGGTGGTGGTATGCCGTCCTGATTCCAGCGCACGCGAGATTTCGCCCGTGCGCGCTCGGGCTTCTGGCACCAGGGCATTGATGATCGTCGATTTTCCCATGCCTGATTGTCCGACGAGTAGCGATCGCTTCCCTGCGAAGAGCGGTTCGAGCGGGGCGACGTCCCGTTTGGCCGAGAGGCCGAGCACCCGATAGCCCGCAGCGAGAAATGGCTTTAGCCGTGCGCGCGCCGCATCCAGGCCGTCCTTGAGGTCGCACTTGTTGAGCACGATGAGGGCTTCGATCCCCTGATGTTCGGCGGCCACGAGGCAGCGCGTCACCAGTTCGGACGAGAAGGGCGGCTCGACCGCAGTGACGATGACGACCTGATCGACGTTGGCGGCGATGAGCTTTTGCCGTACGCCGTCCGCCCGCCAGAAGAGCGAGGAGCGCGGCTGGTGCCGCTCGATCACCGCCTGGCCGGGGGCCGTGGCGCGCGCCTCGACCACATCGCCGCAGGCATAGTCGTGGCGTTTGCCGCGGGTGACGGCGTGCCAGGGCGGCTCGTGCCACGGAATCGTCCGGGAAATCTCGTAGCTGCGGCCGTGGGCGGCGACGACGGTGGCGAGGAAGGTTTCATCCATGGGCAGGATACGAAAAAATACGGGTGAGGATCGCGCCGTCCGGCACGCGGCCGTGGCAGTATAGCGCACCCATTCCCCCAAGAAAGGAAAACCGCATGAGTGAGAACAACGCGCCTTCCGACAAGCTGGTCTGGCTCGACCTGGAGATGACCGGGCTCGATCCCGATCGCGACCGCATCCTCGAGATCGCCATGGTGGTCACCGACAATGACCTGAACGTGCTCGCCGAAGCGCCGGTGATCGCGGTGCACCAAAGCGACGAGGTGCTCGCCGCGATGGACGACTGGAACCAGAAGACGCACGGCGCTTCCGGCCTGATCGAGCGGGTGCGTGCCTCACGCATCGACGAAGCCCAGGCCGAGGCGATGCTGCTCGAATTCCTGAGTCCTTGGCTGCCGCCGCGCTCGAGCCCCATGTGCGGCAACACCATCTGCCAGGATCGGCGTTTCCTCTACCGCTACATGCCGCGGCTCGAGGCTTGGTTCCACTACCGCAACCTGGATGTTTCCACCCTCAAGGAACTCGCGCGCCGCTGGGCCCCCGCCATCCTGCAGGGCTGGGAGAAGGAAAGCAAGCATACGGCACTCGCCGACGTCCATGAGTCGATCGAAGAGCTGCGCCGCTACCGCGCTGCTTTCCTGCGTTTGCCTGAAGGCTGAGCGTTTTGGTGCCTCGCGACTTTTCCGCTCGCGGCGTTTTTCGGGGTGCCCCGTTTCAGCGGTGCGCATCCAGCCGGGCGGCGAGGGCGCGTGTGGAGGGGTCGAAACCGGCGAGCGTTCCGCCCGCGGCGAGCGTGCGCGCCAGTTCCTTTCCCAGCTCCACGCCGTACTGGTCGAACGGATCGATCCCCCAGATCCAGCCGCGCACGAACGTGGCGTGTTCGTAGGCGGCGAGCAGCTCCCCGAGCACGCTGGCGTCCCAGCCCTCGGTGAGTAGCACGGAGCTGGGGCGGTTGCCGGGAATCTCATGGTGCGGCGCGAGCGCTTCGATCTCTTCGGGTGCCAGGCCCTGCGTCCGAAGCGCCGCGCGCGCCTCGTCGCGCGTGCGACCGGCAAGCAAGGCGCCTGCCTGCGCAAGCGCATGTTGCGCCAAGGCCCGACGCCCGGCATCGAGCGGACGGGGGAGGGGGACGATGAAGTCCAGCGTGAGGCGCCGCGTTCCTTGGTAGAAAAGCTGATGGAAGGCGTGTTGTCCCAGGGTACCGCTCATGCCCCAGACGACGGCCGCGGTGGGATAGGGCACGAGCGAACCGTCGCGCCGGCAGCGCTTGCCGTTACTCTCCATTTCGAGCTGCTGCAGCCAGGCCGGAAACCAGGAAAGCCCCTGATCGTAGGGGAGCACGGCCCAGGAAGGAACATCGAGCAGGTTCGCGTTCCACAGACCAAGCAACCCAAGCCACACCGGCAGGTTGCGTTCGAGCGGCTCCGTGCGGAAATGTTGGTCCATGCGGCGCGCGCCGGCACGCAGTTCGAGGAACCGTTCCCAGCCGAAAGCGAGCGCCACCGGCAAGCCCACGGCCGACCACAGCGAATAGCGTCCACCTACCCAAGGCGGCAGCCAGAGGATGCGATCCGGCGCAAATCCTAGCGCCTGCGCCTTGTCCGGGTTGGAGGTGACGGCGAGGAAATGTGCCGCCGTTTCGTGCGTTCCCAGTTCCCGGGAAAGCCACGCCCGCGCGCGTTCGAGGTTGGCGAGCGTCTCGGCGGTGCCGAAACTCTTGGAAGAGACGACGAAGAGCGTACGCGCCGCCTCGAGCCCGCGTATCGTTGCGCTGAAATCGCTCGGGTCGAGATTGGCGACGAAGCGCACATTCCGCTGCGGCGCTTCCTGATGCGAGAGCGCCTCGCAGGCGAGCCGTGGGCCGAGGTCGGAGCCGCCGATGCCGAGGTTGACGGCATGATCGAGCCGCTCGCCTGTGGCACCGCGCAGCTCGCCGCGGTGAAAGGCGGTGACGAACGCTTGCAGTCGGCTTTCCGTTGCGGCGAAGCGCTCGCGATCGGCCGGCGGTACGTCCGCTCCGCCGCGGCAGGCCATGTGCAGTGCCGGGCGACGCTCGGTGAAGTTGACTTCCGCCCCGGCAAAGAGCGCTTCGATTCCCTCCGGCAGCCGCACCGCCCGGGCAAGGGCGAGGAGCTGCGCGAGCACTCCGGCGTCCCATGCCTGCTTGCTCGCGTCGAGCCACAAGGCGCCTGCCGGCAGCGAGAGCGCATCGACCCGAGCGGCATCGGCGGAAAACGCATCCGTAATGCGGCGCGCCAGCCAGAGATCGGCCAAGGCGAGCAGTTCGGCCCATGCAGGGGTCTGCTCGGGCGCGACGAAAGGGGGAAGAGAATCAGTCATGGGTGGGCCTCGCTCGTTCGTTGTCCAGCAGAAGCCAGTATTCTAGGCGTTTGCCTTGGCCACGCGTCATCGACCAGAGCACGCTGCCGTCCGACGGCAAGGGCTGCTGGCCGCGCAGTCGGGCGAAACGGACGGGGCAGCCGTCTTCCAGGGTCGCAGGGATGCCGCCGAAATAGACGAGCGCCGCCCGCACGTCGGGCTCTCGACCGGGCACGGAAACGCAGGAAGGAGCGCGTTCGCGCAGCGTTCCCTGCATCTGCTCGACGATCGGCCGCAGATTGCGCGTATGCTCGAACCAGGGCTCGAGCAGCAGCACCAGCACCACCCAGGCGAGCGTGACGCCGAGCGCCCAATGGATTGCCGGGCGCAGCGGCGAAGGCGGGGTCGTCACGGCGAGGACGAACCAGGTGAGCAGCACCGCCGTGGCCGCACCGAGGCGCCACAAAGACCCGCTCATTTCAAACTCGGGCGCGACGCGCACCATGTGGCGCGCAAGCCCCGGCGGCCAGTCGAGGTTCCATGCGCTCCACGAGAGGCCGGCGAAGACGACGAGGCTCAGCACCGTTGCCGCAGAGAACCACGAGAACGCCGCGCGGGCGCCGGAAGGCATGCGCCGCAGCCGCTCCGTCGCCAAGAGGGTGAGCGGCGGCAAGAGGATGAGGAGGTCGCTGGGATTGCTGGGAGGCCAGGCGGTTACCACGACCAGTCCCATGGCGATCATGGCCCAAGCCACGGCAAGAAGCCGGAGATTCGACCCATCGCCGTTGACAGCCCGGCGCAGTGGCCACAATGCCAGCAGCCACAAAGGCCAGGCCACCCAGGCTGCGTCACGCCAGGCGTCATCGAGGTTGGAGGCGATGAATTCCTGTGAGAGCTGCGGTGCTTGCAGCGCAAACCAAGCCTCGCCTTCGGCAGTGCGCCAGACGGTGACGAACCAGATCGCAGGGAGAGCAAAGATCAGCGCCGTGGCCATGAGAAGCGACAGACGCCGCGCTGCCTCGATCCGAGGCCAGGGCCAGGTCGCCAGCCAGGGGATGCTCAGCACGAGCAGGAGAGCAAACCCCTGTGCGAGAAAGCCGGCTGCCATGGCAATACAGGCAGCGATCCATGCCTTTGCCGGCTGCGCCTCTCGTCGGCTCACGGCGGCAAGGGCAAGGCCGATCGCGGCGGCAGAAGCGAGCAGGGCCTGATGCTGGTGCGCGTCGAGCACCCAGCCGAGGGTTCCCAGTCCCACGAGCATCGCGCCCGCCTGCCAGGGTTTGCCGCACCAGGGGAGCGCCGCTGCGCCCAGGCTCAGCAGCGTGCAGAGCAGCAGAAGCGGAGAAGCGAAGCGGGTTGCGTCGTGCAACGCCAAGCCCAAGGGTTCGAGCAGCAGACCCAGGAGCGCCGCCACCCAGTAATAGAGCGGACCGGCTGCAGGGACGGTGCCGTCGATGAGCGCGGAAGGCAGCAGCCATTGGCCTTGGAGCACCTGCCAGACGGCAAAGAAATGGCGCAAATCGGCGCCGCGCCAAGGGTCGTGTCCTGTGGTGCCGACCAAGAGAAAGGCGGCCAGTAGCGCCACCAATCCCCATTTTCCGTAGAGTCGTCGTTGCCACGGCGGAACCGGACGCGGGTCGAAAAACATGCCATTGCCACTCGTTGCGGAAGAGGCGATTATAGTCGCTCCCCGTCGTCGGGCGGGACGGAGTCAATGAAAAAGGGCGGCAAGGCCGCCCTTTCGCTGAAACCCGGCGTGACGAACTCAGCCGCGGTTGGCGAGATTGCCGTATTTCTGGCGGAAACGCTCGACACGGCCGGCCGTGTCGACGATCTTCTGCTTGCCGGTGTAGAAGGGATGGCACTCGGAGCACACTTCCACGTGCAGCGCCGGCTTGCCGATGGTGGAGCGCGTCACGAAGGAATTGCCGCAGGAGCAGGTCACCTGGACTTCGGCGTAATTCGGATGGATGTTCTCTTTCATGGGGCACCTCGGGATCGGGCGGATGGCGGATTTGGCCATCCTTTTGCTTGGAGAAAACGCAAATTATCGCCGATCGATCCAGTCGGGGCAAGGGGTTTTCGTTAAAATTCCCCTTTCTTTCCTCTGAGCGATCATGAGTTACGGCATCTCCCGCATCCCGACGAGCGCCCAGGGCGAGGTGCACGAGCGCCTGCCCGAACTCGTGCGCCGCCATCTCGCTCGGTCCTTCCGCAAACCCTACGCGCCCTATAACCTCGCCGCCTTCGAAGAGACGCTCGCCGCATGGGACGGGCGCTCGCCGTGGATCCTCGATTCCGGCTGCGGTGTGGGTTGGTCGACGATCCTGCTGGCGCGGCGCAGCCCTGAGGCTTTCGTCGTCGGCGTGGACCAATCGCAAGAGCGGCTCTCGCGGCAGAAACCCTATCCGCGCGCGACCTGGCCCGAGAACCTGCGTTTCGTGCGCGCCGACGTGATCGACTTCTGGCGCCTGGCGCTGGAAGCCAGCGTTCCGGTGCGCGAGCATTGGTGGCTCTATCCCAACCCATGGCCCAAGATCGGGCACCTTGGGCGGCGCTGGTATGCGCATCCCGTTTGGCCTACCGTGCTGCAACTCGGCGGACGCTTCGAGTGCCGTACCAACTGGTCGGTCTATGCCCGCGAGCTCATCGCCGCGCTGGCCCTTTCGGGGATACGGGGCGAATGCACCCCATTCGTGCCCGAGGAGCCGATGACGCCTTTCGAGCGCAAGTACCGGGATTCGGGGCAGACGCTGTGGCGCGTCACCGCCGATCTCTCAGCGTTTGCCCGAGGCGAGCTCGGCGCGGGGCCAGCCGAGGGTGCATAGCCCTGCGACCAGGTCGAGCGCGGCGAGCGCGCGCAGTTTTTCTGGGGAGGCGGCAAAGAGCGAACCGGCATAGCCCAGCGCGTTGACCGACACGCCCGCGAGTCGCTCGACCCGGCGCGGGATGAAGAACAGGCGATCGAGCCGCAGCAGGAGGTCGTAAGGCGGCAGCTGCGGCGCCTCGTCATGCCAACCCATTGAGGCGAGCGCGGCGCGGTAGGCGCGGCGGGCCGCTGCAGCCCAGGCGGCGCTTTCGGTATGCATGGGTAACGGCTCGCGCCAGGCCGCCCACGGCAGTTCCGCCCAACCGGTTTCGCCGGGAGGCAGGAAGGCGCGGAGTTGGTTTTCGCCCAGATGACCCTCCGGGAGCCACTGCAGATGACGGTGCGGCTGGCTCGCTCCGGCGATCTCTCCGCCGTTGTAGAACCCCAGCCCCCCTTCGGCGAGCAGCGCATGCCAGGCAAGAAAATCGTCGCCGGAAAGCGGCGCCGTCTGCGGCTCGAACTCGCGCGTGACGATGAGGGTATGGCCGGCAAAGACGGGGTACTTGTTGAGTACCACCAGGTGCCGCTTGCCGAGCGCGCCGACCGTGAGTTCCGGCTCGGGCGGCAGGAAGGGGTTGCGCCCTGCATCGTTTCTGGGGTGCGGTTTGTGCGCCAGCGTCGAGACCCAGCGCAGCACGAAGGGGAACCCCTGTTCATGGCGCTCGAGCGCCTCGGTGGCGATCGGCTCCAGAGCGCCGCAGGCGAGTGCCCGTTCGGCAACGGCACGGATGCGTTCACTCCAGGGTGCCATGCTCATCCCTCCGGGGCGCGTTTCGCCCACCATCGTCCCAGCCAAGTCTGCGGTCGCTCGCGGCCTTCGAGCACGTAGTAGAGGGTCGGCTCATAGCCGCAGATTTCTTTCAGGTCGGCAAGCGCCGCGGCGGTACCGCTTACCAGCAATACGTCGCCCCGCCGCAAGAGGGTCGACGGCTCCGGCAAGGGCTGCCAATGCCCTTCGCGCTCCAGCGCCAGTACCCGCAATGCCAACGGTTCTGGCCGCAGGGAAGGCGAGCGCAGCAGCCGCTCGAGCGTGACCCCGGAATCATCGGCCAGCGCGTGCCACAACGCAGGAGCGGTTTGCGGCAGAATCGCGATCTTCAGGTTGCGCAAGGGGCCATGCCGTCGCAGGCGCAGCAGCGTTTCCTGCAGATCATGGGCGAGTTCTTGCGGGGCGTTCGCGAGCCAGGCAAGGAAGGCGGGAATCTCCGGCAGACGCAACCACGCGAGCGCCTCGGCAGCGACGAGGTGGCGTGGCACCACGCGCAGGTCGTAGTGGAAAGCGGCAAAGAGCGCTTCGTTGCGTCTGCGGTTCTGCCGCACGATGGTGTAGAGCGAGGGGTTGAGGCGGCGGGCGGCGACGAGGATCGAAATGTTGTCGATGTCATTGGATGTGGCTGCGACGATACCGACCGCTTTCTCGATTCCTGCTCGCCGCAAGACTTCCGCCTGGGTGGCATCGCCCGTGATCCATTCTGAATGCTTGCCCCCGTCCGTGGCGGCGCGGTCGATCACCACCAGTTCGAGCTCACTGCCGCGCAGCGCCGCCTCTGCCGCCAGACCCAGGCGCCCCGCGCCGCAGATGATCCATCTGCCCCGTGGAGGCGGTCGGTCGGTGCGAATCTCGTCCATCGGCATGTCGAGCAATATCTGGCGCACCCGCCAGGCGGCCGGATGTTCGAGCGCGAGCGCCAGGTCGTTTTGAAAGACGTGGAAGGGATCGATGATCGCCGTCGTGGCGAATTCGGCCATATTGGCCACCGTGGCGTCGTGCTCGGCGCGGCAAACGGTGGGCAGGCGTGGCGCGAGCAGACCCTGGGTTACCGTCACCGCCAGGTTGGCCGCGTCGTCGTCGGTCATCGCCGCCACGGCAGCGCAGCGCGGCTGGCGCAAGCCGGCGGCAAGCAGCACGTTCGGGTCGCTTGCATCCGCCGCCAGGGTGACGGGTGGGTGGACGAATTCCATCATTTCCGCGCGCTCGATCTTCTTCGGGTCGAGATCGAGCGCCACCGTCGCGATGCCTTCACGATCCAGGGCCAATGCAAGCTGCGCCCCCGTTTCGCCGAAACCGGCGATCAGGACGAAAGGATGGTGTAAGCGCCGGACCCGGCGTGCGAAGCCGAGCGCCGCCACCGCCCGACGCAGCGCTTCGTCCTGCATCAAGGTGACCGCCTGCTTGAGCAGGTAGGCCCAGGCAAGCACGCTCAGGTAAATCACGACGATCGCCCACAGGCGCTGCGCATCGGAGAACGCCTCGGGGACTTCGCCGAACCCGATAGTCGTGGCGGTGTAGCTCACGAAGTAGAAGGCGTGAAAGAGGCTCAGATGCGTCGGTCGACCTTCGGCATCGGGCGGGCCGGGGGCGAGCGCCATACCCAATACCGATAGCGCGAAGAGGGTCACCATCAG
Source organism: Tepidiphilus sp. HLB4 (assembly GCF_054823945.1). Classification (NCBI taxonomy): domain Bacteria; kingdom Pseudomonadati; phylum Pseudomonadota; class Hydrogenophilia; order Hydrogenophilales; family Hydrogenophilaceae; genus Tepidiphilus; species Tepidiphilus sp. HLB4. Next base: position 96,859 of record NZ_JSYB01000019.1, read on the forward strand.
GATCAGGGGACCGCGCAGCCGCCGTAAAACCAGCAGGATGACGCTGAAATTGCGGTCTGGCCCTTCGACGTTCATGGGGGAGGGCTCAACGGCGTTGCATCAGCGTCTCGGCCACGAGAATGGTGACCGACACGAGGTTGGCGAGCAAGGCCCCGCCCGAGAGCGAGACGATACGCGCAACCATCTCCGGCGTGAGGCCGGCCGCGGTGGCATGTTCGGCATAGGCCCAGACGATGGCGGCGGTGATCAGCTGCAGGTCGGCCACGAGCGAGGTGGCCAGGTGCACTGCCCCGATCTGGGTGCGATCGCCCAGCTTCAGGATGGTGGCGATCAGGCTCACGACCAGCGCGGCGAAGAGTTCATAGACGTCGTGGTAGGCGGCCACCCCGATATCGCCGATGAAAAAGCCGAAGTTGAGCGTGGCCGCCAGTAGGATGAAGAAACCGAAGACGACTTTTTCCGGGTTCACGACGGCTCCTAGCCAAGGAGGCACCCCCACCCGAAGGCGGGGGCGGATCGATCAAACGCGCGCCAGGATCTGGCGCAGCACGTAGGGGAGGATCCCGCCGTGGCGGTAGTATTCCACCTCGATGGGCGTGTCGATGCGCGAGAGCACCGGAACCTCTTGCGTGCTGCCGTCGGCGCGGCGGATGCGCAAGGTGAGCTGCTGCTGCGGCGCGAGCCGTGCTTCATCGAGCCCCAGGATGTCGAAGGTCTCGGAGCCGTCGATGCCCAGCTTCTGCCACGAATCCTCGCCCAGGAACTGCAGCGGCAGTACGCCCATGCCCACCAGGTTGGAGCGGTGGATGCGCTCGAAGCTGCGGGCGATCACCGCCCGAATGCCCAGGAGCATCGTCCCTTTGGCCGCCCAGTCGCGCGAAGAACCGGTGCCGTACTCCTCGCCGGCGAAGACCACCGTCGGGATGCCGCGCTCGCGGTAGGCCATGGCCGCCTCATAGACGGTGGTCTGCTTGCCATCGAGCAGCGTATAGCCCCCCTCGATGCGGCTGCCGTCGGGCTTGGGCGGCAGCATCAGGTTCTTCAGCCGGACATTGGCGAAGGTGCCGCGCACCATCACCTCGTGGTTGCCGCGCCGCGCCCCATAGGAGTTGAAATCCTTGCGCTCCACCCCGTGCGCCTTGAGCCATTGACCGGCGGGCGAGTTTTCGGGAATGGAACCCGCGGGGGAGATGTGGTCGGTGGTGACCGAGTCGCCCAGCAGCAGCAAGGCCTTGGCACCCGTGATCGGCTGCACCCCCGGCGGCTGCATGGAGAAATCGTCGAAGAAGGGCGGCCGGGCGATATAGGTCGACTTCGGCCAATTGTAGACCTCGCCCGTGGGCGCCGGGATGGCATTCCACAGGTCGTGATCCTTGGTGAAATCGCGGTAGAGGCGCCGGAAGACTTCGGGATCGTTGGCGTAGGGCAGGACGGCGTGGATCTCCTCGCTGCTCGGCCAGATGTCGCGCAGATAGACCGGCTTGCCGTCGGCGCCCGTGCCCAGCGGCTCGCTCGTGAGATCGACGTTCACCCGTCCGGCGATGGCGAAGGCCACCACCAAGGGGGGAGAGGCGAGGTAATTCGCCCGGATGTTGGGGTGGATGCGCGCCTCGAAGTTGCGGTTGCCCGAGAGCACCGCCGCCACCACGAGATCGTTCTCGGTGATCGCCTGGTTGAGCTCGGGGGCGAGGTCGCCGGCGTTGCCAATGCAGGTCGTGCACCCGTAGCCGGCAAGCGCAAATCCGAGCTGGGCGAGCGGATCGAGCAAGCCCGCTTTCTGCAGATATTCGGTGACCACCCGCGAACCGGGGGCGAGCGAGGTCTTGATGTGCGGCGACACGCTCAGACCCTTCTCGACCGCTTTCTTCGCCAGCAGCCCCGCAGCGATGAGCACCGCCGGGTTGCTCGTGTTGGTGCAGGAGGTGATCGCGGCGATGAGCACGTCGCCGTGCCCGAGCGTGAGTCCCTCGCGGCTCGGCACCGGGTAGCGCTTGCCCAGTTCCTCGGCCGATTTGCCGAAACCGTTTTCGCTCACCGGTTTGGAAAAGAGCGTTTCGAAATTCGACTTCATCGCCTGCAGCTCGATGCGGTCCTGCGGGCGTTTCGGGCCGGCGAGCGAGGCGCGCACCGTGGAGAGGTCGAGTTTCAGCGTGCGCGTATAGTCGATCTCGCCCGCACGCGGCATGCCGAAGAGGCTCTGGGCGCGGAAGTAGGCCTCGAAGGCAGCGATCTCTTCCTCGGTACGGCCAGTCGCACGCAGGTACTCCACCGTCTTCTCGTCCACCGGGAAGAATCCCATGGTCGCGCCGTATTCGGGTGCCATGTTGGCGATGGTGGCGCGATCCGGTACGCTCAGGCTCGCGGCGCCCTCGCCGAAGAATTCCACGAACTGCCCGACCACTTTCGCCTTGCGCAGCATCTCGGTGATGGTGAGCACGAGGTCGGTGGCGGTGACCCCTTCGGGAAGTGAGCCGACCAGTTCCACCCCGACCACGTCGGGGGTGAGGAAATAGATCGGCTGGCCGAGCATGGCCGCCTCGGCCTCGATTCCGCCCACGCCCCAGCCGACCACGCCCACGGCATTGATCATGGTCGTATGGCTATCGGTGCCCACCAGCGTGTCGGGATAATAGACGGGGCCTTCGGGCGTATCCTGCCGACGAACGCCGCGGAAGAGGTATTCGAGGTTGACTTGGTGGATGATGCCGATGCCCGGCGGGATGACGCGGAAAGTGTCGAATGCCTGCATTCCCCACTTCATGAACTGGTAGCGCTCGCGGTTGCGCGCGAACTCCAGCTCCATGTTCTTGCGCAGCGCATCCGGCGTGCCGTAATGATCCACCTGCACGGAATGGTCGACCACCAGATCGACGGGCACGAGCGGCTCGATCGCCTTGGGTTTTTTCCCCATTTCGGCGGCCGTGGAGCGCATCGCCGCCAGGTCGCACAGCAGCGGCACGCCGGTGAAATCCTGCAGCACCACCCGGGCGACGACGAAGGGAATCTCATCGGTGCGTTTCCCCTGCGGCTGCCAGTTGGCGAGCTCGCGCACGTGGTGTTCTTCGACGCGCACTCCGTCGCAATTGCGCACGAGCGACTCCAGCACCAGGCGGATAGACACCGGCAGGCGCTTCACCGAGCCAATGCCGAGCGTCTCCAGCGCATGAAGGTCGTGAAATCTCCCCGTCCCGACGCCCGGGATGTGGAAGGTCTTGAGCGTAGCGGCAGCAACGGACATCGGACACCTCCTATAAAAAACGCTGGTCGACACGGTTTCGCCGTCTGGCAATAGTCTAGAACATCTTCGACCCGATTGCCGTGCAGGGTCGATCGAAGCGAATTATCGTTCCGATCGAGGGTTTTTTGCGCCTTGCCCTTTGGTACAATGAGCCGGGGGACGCCCAAGTCTTATAAAAGACATATAATATCGAACCTGTTCGCTTTCCGCGGTTTTCGACCCAAACCCAGATGAGGTGATCGTCGTGCTAGAAGCCTATCGTGCCCATGCCGCCGAACGCGCCGCGCTCGGCATTCCTCCCTTGCCGCTGTCGAAAGAACAAACCGAGCAGCTCGTCGCGCTGCTGCGCCAACCGCCTGCCGGCGAAGAGGCTTTCCTGCTCGAACTGCTCGAGCAGCGCGTGCCGCCCGGCGTCGACGACGCCGCCAAAGTCAAGGCTGAATTCCTCGCGCGCGTGGCCAAGGGCGAAGAGAAAAACCCGCTGCTGTCGCGCGAGCGCGCCACCGAACTGCTCGGTACCATGCTCGGCGGCTACAACGTCCAGCCCCTGATCGATCTGCTCGACGACGCGCTCGTCGGTCCCATCGCCGCCGAAGGACTCAAGAAGACGCTCCTGGTGTTCGACTACTTCCATGACGTCAAGGAAAAAGCCGACCAGGGCAACGCCAACGCCCAGGCCGTGCTGCGCTCCTGGGCCGAAGGCGAATGGTTCACCTCCCGCCCGCCCGTGCCTGAACGCCTCGAGATCACCGTCTTCAAGGTGCCCGGCGAGACCAACACTGACGATCTCTCCCCCGCGCCGGACGCCTGGTCGCGCCCCGACATTCCGCTGCACGCGCTGGCGATGCTCAAGAATCCCCGCCCCGGTATCGAACCGGACGAACCCGGACAGCGCGGCCCGATCCGCCTCATCGAAGAACTCAAGAAGAAGGGCAATGTCGTAGCCTACGTCGGCGACGTCGTCGGCACCGGCTCCTCGCGCAAGTCCGCCACCAACTCCGTGATCTGGTGGACCGGTCAGGACATCCCCTTCGTGCCCAACAAGCGCTACGGCGGCATCTGCCTCGGCGGCAAGATCGCCCCCATCTTCTTCAACACCCAGGAAGATGCCGGCGCCTTGCCCATCGAGATCGACGTCAGCAAGATGGAAATGGGGGACGAGGTCGAGCTCGTCATCGACCACGACACCGCCGAAGTCAAGGCCTACAAGAACGGCGAGCTCATCGCCGAGTCTCGCCTCAAGACCCCGGTACTGCTCGACGAAGTGCGCGCCGGCGGTCGCATCCCGCTCATCATCGGCCGCGGGCTCACCGCCAAGGCGCGTGAGGCCCTGGGCCTGCCGCCGAGCACGCTCTTCCGTCTGCCGCAGCAACCCAAGGACACCGGCAAGGGCTTCACCCTGGCGCAGAAAATGGTCGGTCGTGCCTGCGGTCTGCCCGAAGGACAGGGCGTGCGTCCCGGCACCTACTGCGAACCGCGTATGACCACCGTGGGCTCGCAGGACACCACCGGTCCCATGACGCGCGACGAACTCAAAGACCTCGCCTGCCTCGGCTTCTCCGCCGACCTCGTGATGCAGTCCTTCTGCCACACCGCCGCCTATCCCAAGCCCGTAGACGTCAAGATGCACCGCGAGCTGCCGAAATTCATCACCGAGCGCGGTGGCGTGTCGCTGCGCCCGGGCGACGGCGTCATCCACTCCTGGCTCAACCGCATGCTGCTGCCCGACACCGTCGGCACCGGCGGCGACTCGCACACGCGCTTTCCCATCGGCATCTCCTTCCCGGCCGGTTCGGGGCTGGTGGCCTTCGCTGCCGCCACCGGCGCCATGCCGCTCGACATGCCCGAGTCGGTGCTGGTCAAGTTCAAGGGCGAAATGCAGCCCGGCATCACGCTGCGCGATCTCGTCAATGCCATCCCCTACTACGCGATCCAGCAAGGGCTCCTCACCGTCGAGAAGAAGGGCAAGAAGAACATCTTCTCCGGCCGCATCCTCGAGATCGAAGGGCTGCCGCAGCTCAAGGTCGAACAAGCCTTCGAACTGTCGGACGCCTCCGCCGAGCGCTCCGCCGCCGCCTGCACGGTCAAGCTCGACAAGGAGCCGATCATCGAATACCTGCGCTCGAACATCGCGCTCCTCAAGTGGATGATCGCCGAAGGCTATCAGGATCGCCGCACCCTCGAGCGGCGCATCAAGGCGATGGAAGACTGGATTGCAAATCCGCAGCTGCTCGAGCGCGATCCAGATGCCGAGTACGCCGCGGTGATCGAGATCGACCTCTCCGAGATCACCGAGCCCATCGTCGCCTGCCCGAACGACCCCGACGACGTCAAGCGCCTGTCGGAAGTCGCCGGCGACAAGATCGACGAAGTCTTCATCGGCTCGTGCATGACCAACATCGGTCACTTCCGCGCCGCCGCCAAGGTGCTCGAAGGCAAGAGCGACATCCCGGCGCGGCTGTGGATCGCCCCGCCCACCAAGATGGACGAGATGATGCTGCGCGAGGAAGGCTACTACGGCATCCTCGGCCGCGCCGGCGCTCGCATGGAGGTGCCAGGCTGCTCCCTGTGCATGGGCAACCAGGCGCAGATCAAGCGCGGCTCCACGGCCATGTCGACCTCGACGCGCAACTTCCCCAACCGGCTGGGGCTAGATACGCGCGTCTACCTCGGCTCGGCCGAACTCGCGGCGGTCTGTGCGCTGCTCGGCCGCATCCCGACGGTGGAAGAGTACCTCGCGCACCTGCAGCCGGTGACGAGCAAGGCGAACGAGATCTATCGCTACATGAACTTCGATCAGATCCCTGAGTTCGCCGAAGTCGCCGAAAGCGTCGCGCTCTGAGCCTGCGTCCATCGCCCCGTCCTTGACGGAGCGATGGCGCACGATGACTGATGACGGCACCTTTCTGGGTGCCGTTTTCGTTTTGTTATAGGATGGATCAAAATTTCTTGTTTGCCTTTCTCGCCCCCTTTCCCTACAATGCGCCCTCTCTCGCGCTGCTG
>NZ_JSYB01000090.1:0-1916 GCF_054823945.1 Tepidiphilus sp. HLB4
GACGGAAGGCGATGACGTGCTGCGCGGCACTGCGGGCCGAGACATCCTCGACGGCGGCGCAGGCAACGATGTGCTGCGCGGCTTCAAGGGGCGCGATGGCATCGTCAGCCTGAGCCTGGCCCACCCCCTCAAGTATCAGAATCTCGCCAACGGCAATGAACAGGTCGCTGCCAACGGCGCATTATGGGTGCAAGCAGCATGACGCCGAGCACTTCACCCAGACCATCAACCGACTCAAGGGCAAGGTGACGATGATCTTCATCACGCATCAGGTGCCCAAGGGCTTGCAGGTGGATGAGGTGGTGAATGTGGGGCAGCATGCCATAGGCATGATTTTGGTGAAGGACGAAAAATGAAGCAATTAAGCAAAGATCAGTGGCGAAAAATCCATGGAATTAAAGAGCCGAAAGATCCTGCAGACCCCAATGTAGTGGCCAGAAGAATGCTTCATGAGTCCATTGTCCAATGGGAACTCAAGTGGATAAATCGCTTGCACCTAGTCTCTGCCTCATTAGCATTTGCCATCGTGTTATTTCCGGTGATCAACAAGACTTGGTATGGATTCGTTACTTCAATCCCAGTTGTTTCATGGATTCACAGGGAGTTTTCTAGCTTCAGTGGCGTTTTGATTTTCTCCTTGGCTGTGGGCTTGTTCTTTTACTTTTACTCAGCCAGCAAAATAGATGGCAAGAGCTATTCGGAATATGGTTACCCTATCAATCTTAGTCAAATTAGGTCGGCAGAAAACATATTGCATGGCGAACTTTACCCGCGAACAAAAATAGAAGAGAAAGTGTTTTTTGCCGATTTCGCGGGAGGGGTTTGGATGGCAACGGTGTTTTGGTTTGTTGCTTTCGGTGGCATTTCCTTTTTGATTAAATCCGGAGGGCAGTGAAATGAGTTTTTGTTCAATCCCCCAGACTCTGGGGGCACTGGGTACCGCAGGTGAGCTTGCAGCAGCAACAGCTGATGCCAATTCGGCCTACACCGGTGGACTTGATAAATCGAATAACGTGGGATCAATGGGGGCCGCCGTCGTTGCCGCTACGGCAACGGCCATGCAGCTGGAGAGGTCGCCTGCGTTCCTTCGGGGTCTCGGAATGGGGTTTGCACCAGCAGCCGCAGCGACACAGGCCTCGCTAAACTTGGCAGCATTGCAGAATGCGACGTCCGCAGCTGACGAGTTTGCTGCTGGGCTGGGCGTTCTTGCTGGGGTTACTGGAACGATTGCAGGCCTTCTGCCTCCATCACCAGCAAAAGTTGCTCTAACAGCAGCATCCATTGCTGCTTCAGCTGCCCAAGCGCTCGTGCAAGCGCGCGAACCACTTGAACAAGCCATGCTTGATGCACTTGATGAAGGCACACAGGCGTTCAATCAATTTTTCTACAATAGATCCGGCACATGTGATATCGAGAAGATCAAAAAGAAAACCCAAACCGCCTCCACCATTCCCTCTCCCGTCGCACTTGATCTGGACGGTGACGGCATCGAAACGGTATCGGTCAGCAACGGTGCCCTGTTTGACCACGCCGCCGACGGTTTCGCCGAGCTGACCGGCTGGGTGAGCCCGGATGACGGGCTCCTGGTGCGCGACCTCGATGGCAACGGTACCATTGACAGCGGCCGCGAACTCTTCGGCTCCGAAACGCAACTGGCCAACGGTCAGAAAGCTGCTAACGGTTTCGAGGCACTTCGCGGACTCGATAGCAATGCAGATGGCGCCATCGACAATAACGATGCGGCCTTCGCCGAACTGCGCGTGTGGCAGGACGCCGACGGCAATGGTCGCACCGATGCGGGCGAACTGCTCACCCTGGAAGAAGCCGGGCTGAAGAGCATCAACGTCAACTACACGAACTCCAGCTTCATCGACGCCCAAGGCAATGCCCACCGGCAGGTCGGCAGCTACACCACC